>JAIUYC010000852.1 GCA_020216575.1 Coleofasciculus sp. S288
ATTTGTACATTTTCGATTACCTCTGCATCCTCAATTATGATCTGGGTTTGTTCCTCACGCTGATCCACTTTGCCCCAAATAATCAGACGCGCATCAGCTTGAATTAGAGAACCAATGCGTTCGTAGCTTTGAGGGAAGACAACACCCTCTGCTTGACCTGTTAAGTCTTCCATTTGCACAAATGCCATAGGCTTGCCATCTTTTTTGGTGAGGTGAGGCTTGACCTGGGTCAGCATGACAACCGCACTAATCATCGTTCTCTTGCTTTGTTCCGCTAATTCATTGAGGCTAATTGGAGATAAAACTCTAGCAATTTTGTGGGCTAACTTCAGAGGATGATCAGATACATAAAAGCCTAATAACTCTTTCTCTAAACGTAACTTTTCATGAGGGGAGAAATCTGGAATGTCAGGAAGATTAGGGGCAGATTCCCAAGCTGAACGATTGGTGTTTTGTTTCCCATTTGTGCTTCCTAAAATATCAAAAATAGTAGTCTGACCGAGTTCTCTATCCTTTGCTCTGTCTTGTCCCCAACTGATTAGTAATTCTAGACCGTTAATCAGTTGCTGGCGGTTAGAGTTCATGCTGTCGAACGCCCCGCAATAAATCAAGGATTCAAGAGCGCGGCGGTTAACGGTGCGGAGATCGACGCGATCGCAAAAATCCGCCATGCACTGAAAGGCTCCCCCCTCATTCCGAGCCTTCAAAATACATTCAATCGCCCCCTCTCCCAAATTCCGAATTGCCGACAGCCCAAACAAAATTTGACCAGACAGGGGCGTAAAATCGATTTCAGAACGATTGATATCCGGTTGCATCACATTAATGCCCATACTTGAACAAGTGGCAATGTACTTCTGCACCTTGTCTTGGCTTCCACTACTGGCAGTCAGTAGGGCTGCCATATATTCAACCGGATAATTTGCCTTGAGATAAGCCGTCTGATACGCTACGTAACTGTAGGCAGTGGAGTGGGATTTATTGAAGCAATTGGAGGCAACCAAGCCATTTGCCAAAACGAAGTTATGGTCACGTTCTACGCCAATGTCATAGACAGATTGTGTTCCCAAAGATTTGCGACCAATAATTTTAACCACCTTGATACCTCCTGAGAATTGCCTCAACTTCAACTTTTATTTGCACTCACTCGGAGAGGTTTGGACGAAGAACATTACATCCCTTGATCCGATCTGAATGCCACCCCTCTGCGTCGTTCCCCACTGAGTTATGTAGTTCTGACCATCACCGCCCTTGCCCACAGCCATTGTAAAGTTATAGCGCAGTTCCTTGTAACAGCCGATCGCTAAACCAGGCATCTTGGCAGCTTGCACATCAAATGATTCTCCAGCTTTATTAATGATAGTCAGTCCCTTGTTACCCCGTTCCAGGAATAGCATATTAGGGTTGTCTGCACCAAGAGCAATTTCGTTACCGTTGCGGAAATATTGAGGTTCGTCCATCATTTTCTGATGGAAGTATACACCCGCCTTGGTTACAGGATGTTGAGCATCATCGCGATACACGATTGGGAATCCTTCCTGACGTGCCAGGACAAACGCACCTGCCAATAGGGTATCTTGAGGGCTGGGCAATTGATATCCGATTTGTCCTGTGACTGTATCATGGTTCTGAGCAAACGTGATGGCTTTTGCTCCAGGGAGTGCTTTTCCAGAAGCGGCTGGATTGATGAGCGATCGCAAATCCCCTCCATAGCTAAAGGCATTGCTCATCGTGCTAACGAGGTGAAAGTCCGTAACCGAGAAGATTTCCGTATACTCGTTACTCTCCTCGATAGTTTGTCCAATCACCTCACCGTAAACGAACTTGTCACGCGGTACAACAGTAAGAATATCGCGGAAGTAGTCAGGTTCAATATGCTTTGCCGCATCAAACCGGAAACCATCCGCGCCAAGGACAAGGAGTTTCTTGAGGTACTTTTTCGCTTCCTGCCTAACATAGGGTGAGGAGGTTTTTAGATCCGGGAGATCGCAGTTAATCCAACCTTGCATAACGGAGGCGCGATTATTGTAGTCAATGCAGTTTTTGGGATGGAAATCCTGCGGCGAGAAGTGGGGATAGTTTAGGGCTTTGACGTAATTCCCATAGTTTGCCATGTGATTGAGAACCACATCGATAATAATCTTGATATCTTGGCTGTGGGCGGCGTCGATGAGTTCCTTGAGTTCCTTTTCAGTTCCTAGAGGGCTGTCAATTACTGTATGGTCGATAGGCTGATACCGCGCCCACCATTCAGAGGCAGGATTGCTTTTCTGGGGAGGCGAAACCTGGATGTAGGTATAACCCAGCTTTTGCAGTTCGGGAAGTTGAGCTTTGATATCCCGAAAACGCATATTAAACGCTTGAAAAATTACGCCAGCTTTTGAAGCGGTGTTCTCGTTGAGATGTGTTGAAGCAGGGGAGGAAACTTGTTGGTTCGCTTCCGTGGACGGGGCGTTACAGGCAGAGGTGACAGAAGCGACAAGGGCAAGAGCAACACAGAAGCTGAGGAAGGATTGAAACGATCTACAGTGCGACATGACAATGTAAGACCTTGAGTAGGGAAACTGAAAGAGGCAGTTTCAGCTCAAGAATTCCCCGACTTCAAAGGATAGGGTTGGTTAATAGGGGTTCCGAAGGCTCTCTCTTCCCAAAATCTAGCTGAGAAATGGGGTGAGGGGTCAGACCCCTGAATGACCAACAGTATCCTTCAAGTCCAAGGAGTGTCAAGACTAATTTCGTCAACTGTCGTTGCAGTAGAGGCGAGGGCTGTAGTGAGTTTGGAGTTGGGTGGAATGCGATCGCGTATCTCCTCGTCGCTTGCTTATGCACAGTAGGAGCGTCTTCTCCACTTAGATTGGAAGAAATATATGATGAATAATGAATTTACGATTCTCCAAATCGTGCCTAGTCTCTTTTATTTGCTTATTGCTCGGCAGGAGCGACGATTTGCATAGACTGCTTGGAGAACTAATACGCAGTTCTTGGCACTGCCTGCCTACTCTGCTACTTACTGCTCTCACAGCAGTTGTTGTATCACCATTCATGATGTAACCAATTATTCCACCTTGTGTAAGATTTGTAGCATATTGAGATGTTATAAATCGCATCATTCCCTGTACAACATACTCCGCTGCCAACGCTCTCCGTCTTCCATTTAAGACTACATTTAACCGTTTGCATTCAAAAGCAAAGTAAACATCTTCGCGATAACCGTGCGTAAAACGCAGATCAATTCTTCCGAGTTCTTCTCCAGTTTGTAGATCATCTTCTGGAATTTCACGG
>JAIUYC010000853.1 GCA_020216575.1 Coleofasciculus sp. S288
TAGGTTCCAACGGGTGAGCGCTTCAGCAACAGGATTCATAAACGTGATTAATCCCTCAGCGTCAGTCGTAATTACGGCATCACCAATACTTTTAAGAGTTGTTGCCAACCACTGCTCTCTTTCCCGCAATTGTTGCTCCATTTGATACTTGTAGAGCGCAATTTCAATCGTTGTGCCTAAATCTCTTGCCTCAAATGGTTTGAGAATGTAACCATAAGGTTCTGTTAGCTTGGCACGATTGAGCGTTTCGTCATTGGTGTATGCCGTCAGATACACGATTGGAATCTGAAAACGATTGCGAATTTCTATAGCAGCTTCGATGCCATCAATGTTTCCTTCGAGTTTGATGTCCATCAGGACTAGGTCAGGGGTAGTTTCTCCGGCTATGTCAATGGCTTCTTCTCCGGAAGAGACAGTTGCTACAATCCTGTATCCAAGTCCTTCTAATCTCCTTTGAATATTGAGGGCAACAATGCCTTCGTTCTCAACAATTAATAGTCTTGCTCTCACTAGTCTTAGGGTTATGGTTATAAGGGTTTACTTCTGAAAAACTGACTCGAAACTTACTGCCTTTGTTCCGGTCTAGATCGATTTTACCCTTAATTTGTTTGACTAAAACATGGACAATCTGAATTCCTAGCGATCGCGCCGTTTTCAACTCCCAAGTTGCAGGGAATCCTACACCATCATCTTCGATCAGGAGTGTAAAATGATTATCACTATCTGAGTTCATGGCAAGGCGAACTGTACCTGTTCTGTTATTGGGAAAGGCATGTTTTAGAGCATTGGAAACTAATTCATTAATAATTAAACCACAAGGAATGGCTGTATCAATATTGAGTTTAACTTCATCCATACAGACCTCTAAGGCAATGTTGTCTGCATTCAATTCATAGGCTTTAAATAAATAATTAGTTAGACTTTTAACATACTCATCAAAGTTAATTTTGGTAAAGTTTTGGGATTGATATAATTTCTCGTGGATAAGTGCCATTGACTTGACACGGTTTTGACTTTCCCGGAATACCTCTAGCATTGCTGGTTCCTCTATCTGCTGCGATTGCAAGTCGAGCAGGCTAGAGATTACCTGTAAATTATTTTTAACTCGGTGGTGAATTTCCTGAAGCAAGACTTCTTTTTCTTGAAGCGAGGCTTGAATTTGCACCTCTGCTTGTTTGCGCTGTGTAATATCGATTCCAACTGCAACCGCTAAAGAATCTTGGTGGTACTTCTGAGCCACAATTAGGTAATCTCGAATCAATCCGTTGACTTGTGCCTTAATTTCTCGATGACCTGTTTGCGCTGAGTCTACAAGAAACTGAGTCATAAATTGAGCAAATTCAGGGCTATTTCCCAGACAGTTTAGTTCCTGTCCAACCAAGACATCTGGGGGTAAGTTGAAGGTGTCAGCCATATACTGGTTGACACCCAGGTATTGTCCGTTAGAATTAACCCAGCAAACAAATCCAGGCACTGCGTCCAAAACTGCCCTCAGTTGCTCTTTTGTCTGTTGGAGTTCTGATTCCATAGCTTCAAGGGTAGTGGCATCAGTCACTACCGCAAAGCTACCTTTGGCAAAAACTGTCTCCGGATAGAGATTCACGAGAGTTTGGAGAAACTCCTGCCGGACGTTGAGGGCTTCCTGTGCCTTTTTACGTTCAATTATTTCTTGCTGGAGCAGTGTTTTGAGGTGTACCAATTCAAGCGATTGCTCAGTTACTTGTTGGGTCAATTGCACATAAGCGTCTTGTAAATCTAACTGGGGTTGTTCATTTTCACTAATGGGGTGGAGGGTTGCGATCGCATATTGAGACACACCATCCGCATCACATACAGTATTGACTGTGACATGCCCCCAAATCAAACCCCCATCCTTTCGGACGTAGCGGTTTTCCCGACAAAAATGAGTCAGGCTCCCGGCTACCATTTCCTGAAATAGTCTGACGTTTTCAGACTGGTCATCTGGATAAGTCAATTCTGTAAAAGATAGGGACTGAACTTCCTTCTCGGTGGATCCCAATAGTGCCTGAAACGTTGGATTGCTCTGAATCAACACTCCTTCCCTGTCGATGAGTGCCATACCCATTGGCGCAAACTTAAATAGGGTCTGGAATTGCTGTTCAACCTCCCCTAGTTTCTCTTTCATAGGCATATTGGAATAAGTAATTGAGTATAGGGTGGATCTAGTTATTTGAAAAGTCCGATTTGATTAAAGTTTCTTAAAACTCAGTCTCACAACTTCCAATAGGATGAATTTCAATCCCTCCTGTTTCCGGGAGCTCCCCCTGCTCCCCCTGCCTGTTTCTTGAAAGCATGTGGTAAGTTGAGGGAATCGCAAGACTTGGAGTACCCCCTTACCTATGTTGCGTCATCCCAAGAAGGTTTGGACTCCCTCCCACTGGGCTAGCTGGAAGCCGTTCGGTATTGGCGAGCAGTATCCAAATAACTACTGGGAAGTCTTCAGAGCTATCTGGATGAACCTCGACCAATTGCCCTATGCTTGGGAGATTCTGAACCAGGGAGTCTGCGATGGTTGTGCTTTGGGGACAACCGGGATGAAAGACTGGACGGTTGAAGGTATCCATGTCTGCAATGTTCGGCTGCGATTGCTGCGGATGAATACGATGCCAGCATTCGATCCGCAAGTGCTGGAGGATGTCTCGTCATTGCAGGGGAAGACAAGTACACACTTGCGCGAGATGGGACGACTTCCTTACCCCATGATCCGCAAACGTGGAGAAAAAGGCTTTCGTCGGGTGAGTTGGGATGAGGCACTCGAGGCGATAGCATCTCGCATCCGCACCACCATACCTGATAAGCTGGGTGCATACATCACCAGTCGAGGCACGGTTAACGAAACCTACTACGCCACCCAGAAAGCAGTCCGAGCGATAGGTACAAATAACATTGACAACGCCGCTCGAATCTGCCATTCTCCCAGTACAGCCGGACTAAAAACTACCTTAGGTGTAGCCGCAACTACCTGCTCGTATAAAGACTGGATTGGCACGGATTTATTAGTCTTCATTGGCTCCAATGTTGCCAACAACCAGCCAGTTACGGTTAAGTATCTCCACTGGGCGAAAAAAGCGGGTACTCGCATCGTTGTCATTAATACCTATCGAGAGCCAGGGATGGAGCGCTACTGGGTGCCTTCAATTGTGGAAAGTGCGCTGTTTGGCACCAAGTTTGCAGAAGACTTTTTCCTGGTGAATATGGGGGGTGACATCGCCTTTTTGAATGGCACCCTTAAACATATGATGGAGAACGACCGGGTAGACCAATCATTTATTGAACAATAC
>JAIUYC010000854.1 GCA_020216575.1 Coleofasciculus sp. S288
GAAATTGGAGCAGCACTGAAGTCAAAGCTGCCATCGCTCTGACCTAATGCAACCTTGTACTCGTAATTTCCAAAACCTTGCTGAGTCTTGTGAATAAGAAGTAGGTCATCTAATCCATCTTGATTAAGATCGGATGCTCCCTGAAGGCTCCAACCAGCTAGCCACTCGCCCATTATGGTTTCGGTGAAACTTCCATCTGCATTAGAACTAAATCGGGAGTAGCCAGCCTGGGAGTCCCCATACCAGATGGCAATGAAATCCCCATTACTCAGCCCTCTAAGCGAGGGAGGCCGAGTCGGGTTAGCTCCCAGCCAGTTGGAGGCGGATAGTTGGACTCCCTGGCTGAGATTGGGTGGGATTCCTGGCAGAAGCGGAACCACGTAAATGCTGGTTGCATCTGTGCTGTAAATGACACTATTGAATTCAGTCATAAAACACCTTAAATTTTGATAAATTGAACTGTTTAGGGAGCGTAAAACGTCTTAAGTGTTAACTGGAGTCTGACAAGTAACAGACACTGCTACTTAGCGCGCTCACGAGGATGGGACTTGACCATGTCTTTTTGAGGTAAATTTTGAGCCTTGAAGTTTGAAGAGCAGTGATAGCTTAACTACCTTTTGTTGCAAAGCAAATTTTCACGAAGTCCTTTTAAATGAGGAGCTAAGTGATTCCTCTAATTAGTTCTTTTTGAGTGCTTTGCTTTTTGCTTCTGTTGTGTTTTCGTCTCAAAACTAAAAATTTTCGCGAGTTGTTGAGATTTTTACAAAACTTTATATGGAGAGGGAGTCCGAAAAAATTTTGAGGAAATTGCGCGAAAATTTTAGGATTGACTCTGATGAATAGGTGGTAGACCCTACTCATCTAAGCATTAAACAGTTAAGCAATGGATTCGATGTTCATGAGTGCAACCAGTAAGGGGAATGTTCAAAATACGCCCAGAATCGTTCGAGGAGGCGATCGCTAATGACAAACTCGAACGCTGCGAACAACCTGAACCAACACCTCCAACAACTGGTTGCCGAAGCCTGTTCGTATCCCCCCAGAAGTCTGCAACGGCGGCAAAAGCTCAACGAAATCGTTCGAGTTGTAACCAAATCCGGCAAACTTTGGCAAGAAAATACACCTTACTATAAAGATGCTCTGCAACAAACTTGGCTGTATTTTTGCCGAAATCCGGAGCAGTATGACCCGAATCGGTGCAGTGTGATCACCTGGCTGGATAATTCTCTCAAGTGGCGATTGCAAGATTGCCGCAAAGCTGAGGCAAAGGATCAATCCAAGAAGACGTTTGACCTCGGACTAGAAGGCGAGGAAACGACTAACCCTATCAATACTCTAGAGAATCCACCGTATCACTCCGATCGCCCCCTAGCTGTCCTAGAAGAGACAAGGGAGTGGGTTGAAAGCGATCCAACCGGGGAGTTGAGTAGCATTCATGTAAAAAAACGCCCTGATGTAACGTGTCAAGTTTTAATGCAGAGACGTTTGCCTCCGGAAGCTTCCTGGGAAAGTATTGCTCTGGAATTTAACTTACCGCCATCAACCGCGCCCAATTTCTATAAACGAGAATGCCTGCCTCGCTTGCGAAATTTTGCGATTAATCAAGGATATCTGGAATAGAGGAATACTTCTAGCAACAGGAAACCGCGATGATTTACAGCGCCAAGACCATGAAGGATATAAAAGAAAATTCCATCCCCCTATCGATTACGACTACTGCACTGCGAACAGCCGAGCAGTTTGCAGCCCAAGCGCTTACCCCTGAAAAGCGAGAGCAAGTCTATTTCAACACTCTAGCTGTGTGTGTGGTGAATGATTACATGGAGATGATGGACATTCCTACTGACCTAAAAGCAAGTGATAGTTGGAACTCAGCCATGCGCCTCTATGCCGATGTGGCAGACCTAAACTTGACGGGATTGGGTCACCTAGAATGTCGCCCTATAAGGTCTGGTAATTCTTGCTACATTCCACGCGAAGTACCGGACGACCGGATTGGTATAGTAGTTGTTGAAATTAACCCAGAGCATCAAGAAGCCACGCTGCTGGGATTTACTCAAACCGTCAGAACGGGTGAGCTATCCATCAGTGAGTTACAAACGGTTGATGACTTACTGGCACATCTTGATCGCCTCGAACACAAGTTGGACAAAGTTAACTTAAGTCAATGGTTGCAGAATATTTTCGAGGCGGGTTGGCAGTCAGTGGAAGAGATTGTCGCTCCAAAAACACTCGCTCTAGCTTTCCGTCGTTACGAGGTCAAACGGGGTAAGTTGATTGATTTAGGGATACAACTATCTGGTCAATCGGTAGCATTAATTGTTACACTTACGCCAAAAACTGAAGCGGAAATCCGCCTCAAAGTGCAGGTGTATCCTACTGGCGAACAGCTCTATTTGCCCTCCTATCTAAGTTTAAAGGTACTGGATGAAGAGGTAACTGTCATGGAAGCCCAAGCTGGAAGCGCCAATACGCATATGACATTAGAGTTTGGTGCGCAACTTGGAGAACGTTTCAGCGTCAGCTTAGAACTAGGAGAGTTGAGCCTCACTGAGAAATTTGTTGTTTGAATACAGGCACTCGTCGGTGGCAAGCTATGCAGAAGCTGGTTGTCTTGAAGCTGGATGGTGACTTGAATCAAGGAGTTCGAGTCACGCTGGAGATTGGGGAAGAAAAAGCTCGCCCCACAACGGAAATTCGGGGTGAGCTTCTCCCACAGCCAGAACTGGTCGAACAGTATAAAGATTGGCAGTCAACCTATCGCAGTTTAGGGACATCCCTTCGGATTAAACCCATTAAAGTGATTCTGGGAGGCTCTCTCACCGAACCGCAAGAGAACTGCAAAAAATTAGGCGCGAGCTTGAGCCATCAACTGAATAGTTGGCTCGATGCTGAGTCATTTCGTCCCATCAAGGAGACATTACTTCAACAACTAGCCCCGGATGACACGGCGCGAGTACTGATTAAAACCGACAATATTTGGTTGCGACGACTCCCTTGGCAGAGTTGGACTGTTTTTGAGGATTACTCTCAAGCAGAAGTTGCCCTAAGCGCCCCAGAGTATGTACAACTCAGACCAGCTAAAGCCGTTAACAACAGAAAGAGGAGAAAAAAAAAGATACAAATTCTAGCGATTCTGGGGAATAGTGATGGTATTGATATTGACAAAGATCGAGAGATATTAAAGCAACTCCCGGATGCAGAAACAACATTTTTGGTAGAACCAACCCGCCATGCTCTCAATGAGCAAATCTGGGAACAACGTTGGGATATCTTATTCTTTGCGGGGCATAGTTCCAGT
>JAIUYC010000855.1 GCA_020216575.1 Coleofasciculus sp. S288
AACTTCGCGTCCGAAGTCATTTGGATTTTGTCGCCACGCTTGGAGGCAAACTTCGCCGAAGAAGGAACCTAATGGTTCGGGATTCCATAGGAGCTTCTTCACAGTCCAAGGTTTGAGGTTCATTGGATCGTAATCCCGCTTAAGGATATTGTTGTCGAAGGCGTACTCTTCCAAGTGGGTGTGAGGTTGCAGACCGATGAAGAAGATGGCGGGTTCGACCTTATCAGACCCAAAAATTCGCTCTAATTCCCGATGATAAGCAACGGTTTGGCGAATCGTTTCCGGTCGCTCGTCAATGACATTAAAAGAGTAGTTGACCGATACCAGGTCATTAAAACCAGCCGCTTTTAAATCCCGACAGTTTTGCAGCACGGTGCGCAGGTTGTACCCCATCCGCATCTTGCGCACGAGTTCCTGAGAACCGCTGGTGATGCCGATTTCAAAGTAGTTCATCCCGGTTTTCACCATCAGCTCACACAATTCGGGAGTGAGATTGTCTGCCCGAATGTAAGCTGCCCAGTGAATATCTGTCATGCCGGAGTCAAGGATTTTCTGTAACAGCTCAATGGCATCGTCCATGAACTTGCGAGCAGGGATAAACTGAGCATCGGTAAACCAGAAATTACGAACCCCTTGATTGTAGAGTTGCCGCATCTCAGCAACGACTTCATCGGCTGGGTTAATCCGTACTTGTTTGCCTTCAACAACGGTATAAATGCAGTAGCAGCAGTTGTGGGGACAGCCGCGCTTGGTCTGCACCCCGATGTAGAAATCTGCGTCTTGCAGGTAGTACTGAAACTCAGGCCAGATGCTTTCGATATAGTCGTAGTTACAAGCGGTTTTCTCAATTGGAGTGGGTCGCTCATGAATCATGCGATCGCGTGGGCTGGTCTGACCAACCACATAACAGCGCTCATCCTGAATGTCTCGATCCCGCAGAACTTTCTCTAAGAGTGTCTCTCCTTCACCAACGGAGACGATGGTTCCGGTCGGCAACTGACTCTCCAGTTGTTCGTAGAATACGCTCACGGCTCCGCCACCGACGATAGCACGCACTTGCGGATTGTATTTTTTGGCGCGTTTGAGCCCTCGTCTAATCAATCCCAGATTGCGCCAGAGTTCTCCATAGTAAGACGTCGCTAGACGTAGCAGTCCCAAGGCACCCCGAAACTTCACAAAAGGATTCCAAGAATAGAAGAACTCAAAGCTGTTTTGCAGGGGGTTGCCTCCCCTACCCCCAACGGGTGCATAAATTTGGATATCGCGCCAGGAGAACACTAACAGCGTCGGCTGAAACTCGTCCACGCATCGGTCAAGAGCACGGGTGAAATCAAGAGGAGGTACGGTTCCCAGGTCAAAAATTCGCTGCTCAATCTCTGGGAACAGCTTATGAACGTGGTCGGCTAAGTAGACAACCCCAATGGGAAAGATTGGATTGCACGGGAGGCGAACGTAGAGGATTTTCTGCTGCATTGTGAATTTCGTGTTAAGGATTTTTTGTTGAAATGTTTTTTGCTCAGATCGTCAGGACTTGATGAATGCTTATGTCATCAGGTCTTAGCACGCCATAAGCTATGGCTTTCGGCAGTTTCCTGCATCTCGCCTTTACGGCTTGCCGCACGGGTTTAACCTTTACACTAATTCTGAAAACCTTATTCATATAACTTAACTTTAACAAGATTACCGACTTACCTCAACTGTATGGTATTTTTTCTTAAAAGGGCAGAAAGCGTGCCCATAGGGAGCTAAATCAGAGAACGGCTCGATTAATCGGGTCAGAGAAAGTGTTTTTTGGCGACTTTCTCATAATTTAATTAAAAAACGTATAATCCCCTCAATTAGGGGCTAATCCTCGACGGATTGAGGTGAAGTCGAGGTGAGAAAGCTTGATTGGTAGTCGGGGTTACAGCCAACGGGGATCGCTAATGTTAACTTGAGTGATGTAATAACAAGTTTTAGCGAGAAGAACTTTGGTATGGCTCAAATCCTCGATTCGCTCCCACCTGATAAAGATGATCGCATCCTCTGCTGCTATGTGAATGCCACAAGCCACATTCAGATCGCCCGGATTTCAAGTATTCCTAACTGGTATTTTGAGCGAGTGGTTTTTCCAGGGCAACGCTTAGTGTTTGAAGCAATGCCAGAAGCCCTTCTGGAGATTCATACCGGGATGATGGCAAGTGCAATTCTTTCCGATACAATCCCTTGCGATCGCTTGCGCCTAATAGACGAATACAACAGCACCTCTGCCAACCCTGTCTCTGAAGTAGTAGCAGAATCTACCGATAAGAAACAAACTTTGGAAACCGTCAATAGTAAAAACCGTGTAACAACAGAATCTTTAACACTTGCCACGTTGAGCTAGTTTAGTAATCAAAATTGAGTGCGGTAGAGGAGTTACCCACTTCGGTAACTCCTTACTTTTATCATGGGAAGTGCAAACAAATCTACCGTTTTTTGGACTCGTCGCGTGGATCTGCCTTCCTTTGTCTGGCTATGGCGAATAGCGGCTTGGTCAATGGGGTTGTCCCTCTTGGCCTATTTGCTGCTGGGAATCAGTGGCAGCCTTCTGTTCTTTAAACGCCAGTCTCGAAATTCGCGACCGAGTTGGTTGCGATCGCTACACTACATCATCGGCTGGATAATGGTAAGCTTGGTCTTGCTCCTACTGGCAATTGGTATCGTAGGAACTCTAGGTCATTACGGCAGTTTGGGGCATTCGGGACATTTAGTTGCCGGATTATCTGCCGTGGTACTAGTACTGCTCTCGGCCATCAGTTCTACCCAAATCACCCCCAGGCAGCCTTGGGTACGTGCGGTTCACGTAGGAACCAACATTGCGCTGCTCGTCGGCTTTACCTGGGTTTCGCTCACAGGATGGGTGGTCGTGCAGAAATATTTACCCTAAGAAAGAATAAAATACCACAGGCTTCTTTCCCTAGGGTGAGGGGGTTTGCCCTAAAGTTTAGAGACAATTTGAGTAGGGTGTTCGAGGTAGTAGAATCCTCTCATTCCAAATGTACTGACTTCGTATAACCCAATAAAATACCAGTCGGTTCTTACTCGATAGCGTTTAATACTCAAACAAGATAAAGTAGACGTGTAATTATATCATAGAAAATAAAGTGAGGCAGATTTGAGTCAAGCTAAACTGTAGTCAAGCAAACAAAAAAAGAGAGTCGCCAGGATATAGCACGTCGAACTCGAATCCTCTAAGATTTGATTCGCTGCTGCTCCCAAAGCTAGCTCGAAGACTCCTAAGTCCTAGTTTTGACTGCTTCTCTAGAATTGACCACTGTAG
>JAIUYC010000856.1 GCA_020216575.1 Coleofasciculus sp. S288
AACCCACAAAGCTCAGCAATCAAGGAGGGTTACAATTGGGAAACTCCTTTGCTAACCGGACGAGTCATTGCAGCCCTAGCAGCAGACCCAACGGTAATGCGTCGAACAGGTCGGGTGCAAATTGTGGCTGAACTCGCTCAACAGTATGGACTCGTAGACCAAGAGGGCAATCGCCCTGCATCGCTACGCTCTCTACGTTTTCTGCTTCCCTTCGCCTTACCCGCACTCAGAAAGTACCCATGGCTTGTACCTGATATTAAAGTGCCTTGGTCGCTGCTACTCCTGCAAGCACTCAGCTCACCTAAAATTTGATCAACGATATGCTGTTACACCGTCAGCTTGCCTTGGGAAAATTTCTACAAATCTTGACGCTATTAACTTTTCTATCAATTAGCTAAATGTTTGCCACATATAGCCCGTTACCAATAAATTTCCATCTTGTTAAACAAGTAATATCTTTTAAAGATGCCACCGCCGACCATCCAACCACGAATAAATCAAGCGGTAGCACCCCTAAGTTTAGCTAGCATTAATGGGTTTGACCATGCCCAGTAGAAAACTTGACACTGTCCAGTAGACACTCACAAATCTTGTCGAGTAAGCAACCTGACACTATTTGGTAGACAGTCCACCTGACACCATCCAACTAGAACAAGATGAAGGGTTAGACTCAGAAGCGATCATGTAATTGAGAACATCATTGACTTGCTGTTGCTCAGCAAGCAATCCTGTTACTGAACCCATTGGGTTGGTTGCAGTTCTAACATGATTAGGTACTACCACTACAAATCCGTAACGTGCCACAGTGCTGGCGAAGTTTGAATACTCGGATTTATCAACAAGCGCCCCTTGCAAGAACAACGCAATGGGCAGTGAACTCTCATCCGTAGCGGTATCGGACAAGAGTGGGTAGTAAATATCGGCGGCATCTGCACCTCCCTCACTTCTAGGAATCGTAGTAGAGTAGCTGTCGGCGCGATCAAAAAGAGGAGCGGGAGTGAATGTAGCGGCAGCAGTGGGTAGCTCTATTCCCAGAGCAATGACCGCTGCCCCGACCATAGCTACCGATGATTGCTTATTTGAGGATAGAAAATTCATGGCTTCAGTTAGAGAAAAACCCCTTTTACTATCCCAAAAATCGGCGTGGGTGTGAACCTTTGTAGGGATTGCGCGACCTCCTCCCCCACCAAATCTGGGGTTCTCATACGTCATTTTAAGGCAAGTGGAACCTAAAGCAGCATTTTGCTCTCACAGGAGGTTATTTGCTCAAAATTCACCTCAATTGCCTCAATAGCCACTAGTCGTCCAGCCCTGTAACATAAGGATTCGCGACTGATTAACAACGATTAGTTAAAGATACCGTTGAAATTAAGCGATGACGACTTTGTTTCATTCTGCCGTCTATGATCGAACTCTTCCTGTAGGCAGCTACTGGGAAACAACCGTTGATTCAGGTGATGATGAAGACGAACCGTTAAACGGCGATCGCACTTGCGAGGTTGCTATCATTGGGGGTGGCATTACTGGGCTTTCAACAGCGCTTCACCTTGCCCGCGATCATGGTATTGAGGCTCACATTCTAGAAGCAGGCGTACCAGGATGGGGAGCTTCCGGGCGCAACGGGGGATTTTGCTGTTTTGGGGCAATTGGGTTGTCCCATGATGAACTCCTGAAGCGTTTTGGTTTGGCTGAAACTCACCGCTACTTTCAAGAGCAGCGAGATGCGGTGGAACTAGTACGAGAACTTGCAGCATCAGAAGGTATTGAGATTGATAGTCAAGGCGATGGTGAAATCCAAGTTGCTCACTATCCGTCTCGTTGGCTGCAACTAGAGGAGGAATATGAATTTTTGACGGAAGTGGCGCAGTACCCCTGTACCCTGTGGTCAAAGAAAGAGTTAGCTGAATATGCCTTTCATAGTCCTGAAGCTCACGGCGCTTTACATATTCGTCTGGGTTTTAGTCTGAATCCAGTTAAATATAGCCTTGGACTAGCAAAAGCAGCTAAAAGGCGCGGTGTGAAAATTTATGCTCACACTCTAGTCGAGCGCTGGGAGAAAGATGGCTCCTGGCATCGGCTGCATACTCCACAAGGTACGCTTAAGGCGCGTCAGGTTATCGTTGCCACGAATGGTTATACCGAGGATAAGTTACATTCAGCGTTTAGCGATCGCTTCCTCCCTGCCCTGTCCAGTATCATCACGACGCGCCCCTTAACCCAAGCTGAACTAGACGCCCAAGGGTGGTGCACCGAAACCCAAATTTGGGACACACGCAACCTGCTGTTCTACTATCGCTTGCTCAAGGACGGACGCTTCTTATTTGGCAGTCGAGGTGGGATAAACGGTAGTCCTACCGAATCCGTAAGCCAACACCGCTTCATGAGTCGCCGCCTGGGTGAAATGTTTCCTGCGTGGCGAGATGTCGAAATCACCCATTTCTGGCAGGGACTTGTGTGTTTTTCTGCCACCTTTACCCCTCATATCGGTAAGTTGGCAGATGACCCAACCGTATTTTACGCCCTTGCTTACCATGGCAATGGAATCGCTACCGGCACTTGGAGTGGACGTGTCGTTGCTCGCTTGCTTGTGGGTAAAGAGGACGCATCCGATTTGTGTGCTGTCGTGAATCAACCCTTGAAGCGATTTCCTCTTGCTGCCTTGCGCTCTTGGTATTTACGCTTCGCTTATGTGGCTTACAACCTAATCGATGCAATACCGTAAGAGCCTGTAAAGGTACTCCAAGGCTTTACTGCAAAGGCATCGGATGAGCAGAAGATAAGCTTTTAAACCTTTAATCGTTGTTGTTATAGCGATTCTCATTTGAGTGGGATACACCTAGATTAAGAGTCGTAAGGGCGGGTTTCACCCAGATATTTGCTTCCCCTAGCTCAATCCAATAAACCCGCCCGCACTCCAATCATTTGACAACCGCTATAGTTATTAGTAAAAAAAAAATATAATTTTGGAGTTAATACTCAGGTGATATCTAAATTGTAAGTTTCAATTGAGAGGACTGGAAATCCAAGGCTAATCAACAATTACCAATCCGAGAACTACAGTTTGGACGCAGGCTAGTATCAAGTTTCTCCAGAACACAAACAAGAAATTACTAATAATCAACAACAAAAAGCGATAGGATGAAGCTTATTCGATAAGACAGCGAGTATACTATCGAAGGTTTCGGCTCATGGTGTTTATGCCCTTCAATTTCCTCATCGTGTGGCTGGTTGGACTGCTGTCCACCAGCCTACTTGGTGGGGGTATTTACATTCTCTATGAGTGGTACGAAGGTGAACTTG
>JAIUYC010000857.1 GCA_020216575.1 Coleofasciculus sp. S288
CAAGTAGCGATCGCAAATGAGGATTTCCCTCGACAATTTGAATACAAACCGATCCCAAGGCAGCTTACTTCCTTCTAGCCATTGCGTTTCAGGTTAACAGAGCCAATGTCAAGATTTTGTAACAAACGCTACTGAGGAGAGTCAGTATATACAGACTTGAAAATTTCTTTCCTCAATTGGGAATAATAAACGCAGAACGATGAACGGCAGTCCTGATTCCGTTTGTGAGTGTCTTACCAAACGCCCTCTATGCCCAAAAGGACAACGAACGATGAGAACCTTCTGCCCCTAGCCCTAGTCTCTGATCCCCAGTTTCAAACTTGCAACCGGGAACCCCAAACCTGAGCTGGATTTACAGGTACAATAACCTAACAAACATAAATAGAATCTAGTCCACTCAGAGAGTGACCCACTGCCCCAACATTGGATTAATGAAAAAAAACCTTGGCTTAGCAACACAGAGAAGCCCAACCCCAGCAAGTCGGACTACAGACAGTCAACTGCTAAGGTTACCTCCAAAGACAGATGATTTCGCTCCTAGTATCCAATCGAGCGCGACTCATTAACCTTTCATTGACCTTAAGTTAGGAGACTACACACCTTAACTCAGGCACAATGATAGATAGAGGTCAGTTGGAGTTGTTAGTTGTTAATCCTCAGCTTGACAGCCTACAACTTAACCCTTAAAATCCAAAACTCAAAACTATTTAGACCATGCTTCAAGATACTCAAACCATACGCTACTACCAGCATCTTACTGACGCTCTAGTTGACCTGTGGAATAGAGGTTATCGCTTCGATGACCTGCGGATGTATCTCGATGGCTATCTCGCTGCCCTCAAGCATAGTAACGCCATAGAAGTATATCTCATCCATCGGTTAGAGGAAGAAGCGATGCGTTACCTTCGCGATCCATCCAACTTTGAAGTCATGCCGATGCCAGAACCAGAAGCTGACTACTACTAGCTACCTCTACTGGGAAGTTAGTAGGAGCTATTGATTAATAAGTATTAAACAACTGCAAAATAGGCAGTTGGACTTGAACCAACTGCCTATTAACTTGGGATTCCCCATAGTAAACGTATATATTGACTCGTTATTGACATCTTTTCCACCCTGTTAAGGCTAAGGGTAGGACTTCCTAAACTGACCTGTTATACCAAATCCGTTTCACTAACCCCTTTTTTCACTAAGAGGGGAACAAATGAGACACTATTAGCGAAAAAGGGTTGTCAAAGGCAGATTTGGTATCAAACGAAAAAAGTCCGCTCCAGCGGACTTCAGCAGTTTCCCTTATTCCATCAAAGTCAGAGCCACGACTTTGCTTCCCTAACCGTAACTTCTCTTTTTCGGGTTCAAGCCAAGGTGGCGCTTCAGGAAGCGAGAGCTACTTCGACCTTCTGCTGTAATTCCCCTTGTTGGTAAAGCTCAATCATGATGTCGGAGCCGCCAACAAACTCTCCATTGATATAGACTTGGGGAATCGTCGGCCAATTGGAATACTCCTTAATTCCCTGACGAATCTCGTAATCCTCTAGAATGTCCACAGTTTCGTAAGGTACACCCAGCGTATTCAGAATCTGGACAACGTTATTGGAAAAACCACACTGAGGCATCAGTTTGGAGCCTTTCATGAACACCAAAATCTTGTGCTGTTTTACCAAGTTGTCAATTCGCTCTTTGAGTTCTGGCGTCATAGTTTTGCTTAAATTCCTTTGCTATTTCTTTAGCTCTAGTTTAACGAGGGCGAACTCCCTTCATCATCTCCGATCAAACAGCCTGACGACTAGCATTCCAGGTTTCAGGCGTATAGGTCTTGAGCGCTAAGGCATGAATCGCTTCTGTTGCCATTTCCTGCCGTAGTGCTCCGTAAACGAGTTGATGCTGTTGCACGAGACTTTTACCTTCAAACTGTGAAGAAACAACGATCGCTTGTAGGTGATCGCCGCCGCCCGTTAAATCTTGAATCTGAACCTGAGCATCGGGTAGCGCTGCCTTGATCGTCGCCTCAACTTGCTCTTGGCTAATCATTAGATACTCCCGTTTCTGTTTACGCTTGTTAATCTAATTTAACTTCCAGGAGTCGCAGATGAAGTCGGCTGACTTTCACGAGGCCGGGGATAGGGGGCATCCACAAATCCGAGTTCAAAAAGCTGCTGGTAGGCTTTCTTCCCAAGTTCGCGGGTTGGATTCTGAGAGCGAATAATTTGAATAAGCAGAGGAACTGCCAACTCCGGCTGACTCTGCGCTCGGTGTACCAGTGCCAGCTGATAGGTGGCTTCATCTCGCATTTCAGCAGTTTCTATCGCTTTTTGGCGTTGAGCATCGAAAATCCGGTTGTCAATCCCTGAAAAACTGGAAGCGAGCTGTTGGTAGAAATTAGACAACTGGTTAAAAACCTGACGCGCCTCTTGGAGTTTTTTAGCAGCCATTGGATAGTTTTGAGCATCAATGGCACTACTTGCCTCTGCCATCAAGCGCTGCCCACCTTGTAAACTCAGAATGCTGCCATCCTGAGTTAAGGGGCGTAGATTGTTGGGGTCTGTCAAATCGGGCTGCATCTCCTCAGTGGCACCTTCTGGAAGCGCAGGTACGTCATCTTGAGCCTGTGCCGATGGCAGCAGCGCCAAAGCAGCCGTGAAGGGGAAACAAACAAGTCCAATAAAGCCAAGGCGGCGAAGAATACCAGAAGAGACCATGAAAAAAAATTTGGGGTGAATTTGTCTAAAAATACAACGCAATTTTAAGATGCGGGTATCTTATCATTGCTAGACCGATGGCGATCGCACTTTTAAAGGAAACGGCGGTTCCAAAGTTTTGCGAGGTTAGACTGATATCACTGCCAGAAAGTTTCCTGACAGACAACTGAGGATAGTAGCAGGACACTGATGGCTCAACCAACCCTTTTGTTATTGCTCAGGAGTCTATCCCATGACCAGCCGCCCAGATTCTGCGCCAGACGATTCTCCTCAAACAATCGGTGTCCCAGAAAAAAGTGTGGGCATGCTCCTGCAACGGGGAGGTGAAGAACTGATACTGGAGAAGGTAAGCGATCGCTTCACGGTAAGCACCACCTCCGAAGCCGCGACAGAGGACTTAGCACAAACCTTGCCCATCGAACAGCAACGGCCGATTCCTCGCACTCACCTTAAAGAATTTACCGTTCCTCCCGAACAGCGAGACAATGCAATGGAGGCAGCACGGAATCATGAAGCAGTTGCCTTTGCCAGCCACGTTTATCAGCTCAAGGAAAATCCCGAAACCTTAGTTTACGTAACCGACGAACTGACTGTTCAATT
>JAIUYC010000858.1 GCA_020216575.1 Coleofasciculus sp. S288
TTTGTCCTTTGCTTTTTATTACTCTTCCCGGCATCTGCCGTTACTGCTAAGCATTACACCGAGTTAGAATTTCCCCCCCTACCAGAAATTCAGATACCCGAGTACACGCGCTATACCCTAGATAATGGGATGGTCGTGTACCTCATGGAAGACCACGAATTGCCCTTGGTTGGCGGTACGGCACTCATTCGCACGGGCGATCGCCTCGAACCTTCAGATGAAGTCGGCTTGGCAACACTGGTTGGACAAGTTATGCGGACTGGCGGTACAACTGAGCACTCCGGGGGCGAACTGAATGAGGTTTTGGAACAACGGGCGGCTTATGTGGAAACTGGCATTGGCATCACGGCTGGCAGCGCTAGTTTCGGTACTCTGACCGAAGACTTGGAGATGGTGTTCGATCTATTTGCAGAGGTGCTTCAACAACCTGCCTTTGCCCCAGAAAAGCTGGAGTTAGCTAAAAAGCAAATGGCAGGGCAAATAGCCCGTCGCAATGATGACCCCAGTGATATAGCAGGTCGCGAATTCGCCAAACTGATCTACGGTGAAAATAGCCCCTATGCCCGCACGGTGGAGTATGAGACGCTTAGCAACATTTCCCGTGACGATCTAGAGGCGTTCTACCAGACCTATTTTCATCCAGAAAATATGATTCTGGGTATCATCGGGGATTTTGATTCGGGCAAAATGCGATCGCTCATTCAGGCGAAATTTGATAACTGGAACCCGCCATCCCCACCCCCCAAGCCAACTGTGCCACCTGCTGATCAGGCAAAGCAAGGGGGTATCTTTTTCGTCAATCAGCCCCAACTCACGCAGAGTTATATTCAGATGGGGCATTTGGGCGGCCAGTTGAACAACCCTGACTATCCGGCATTGGATGTCTTGAATGGAGTCCTCAACGGGTTCGGTGGACGCTTATTTAACGAAGTGCGATCGCGCCAAGGGTTTGCCTACTCGGTCTATGGCTATTGGAGTCCCGCCTATGACTATCCGGGTATGTTCATCGCTGGGGGCGAGACTCGCTCCGATGCAACCGTGCCTTTGATTAAAGCACTTCTCTCCGAAATTGAGAAAATCCGCACCACACCCATAACGCCAGAAGAACTCGCCTATGCCAAAGAAAGTACCATCAACTCCTTTGTGTTCAACTTCCAAGACCCAAGTCAAACCTTATCACGCCTGATGCGCTACGAGTACTACGGCTACCCGAAGGATTTCCTCTTCCAGTATCAGAAAGGCGTCGAAGCTACCACAATTGAGGATGTCCAGCAGGTAGCACAGAAATACTTGCACCCGGATCGAATCGTCACCCTAGTCGTAGGTAATGCGTCTGCTATCCAACCCCCGCTCTCGAGTCTTTCCGGAAACGTGACCTCTTTAGACATCACGATTCCTGAACCAAAAAGCAGTTAACAATTAAGCTGCCGCGTATGGAAATTGCATTTGTTGGTAATTGGTAATTGGTAATTGGTAATTGGTGAAATTCATGCCCTATAAGGTTTTCATCTCTCCTTATATCAAATCCGCATCCATAACCCCTTTTATCTTCATAATTTCCTCCATGTTCTCCCCTCTGTGAACTCTGTGCCTGGAGTGGTTCATTCAAAAAGGAGGCAATCGTAGCGGATTTGGTATTAGCAGTAAGTTTTGGGGCTTGCGTAGGGTGGGCAATGCCCACCCTATATTTATTTCTGTCTGCGATCGCGTCGCTTGCATTTTAGTAATTGATTGACTCAGCAGAAGTTTATTCTTGGGGTTCTGACCCCACACCCACTTGTTAATTGAGCGGCAGTATTATTGATTGTCTGGTAAAAGCAAACGCTTAAGTACTGATCACAAAAATACTTTTAAACCCGTCCTATGCAGGTATTCCAACATGGATTGCTCAATTAGACTAAAACGTAACTTACTTCGTTTTAAATCACCCTATTTTAGGCTTGGAAAGAATTATCACCAATTAGAGAGTATTGACTGAGTAGAGCAGATTAAAAACCTGTGTTATAGTTGAAACTTGTGGGTATTTTTTATTAACGCCAAATTGGGAAGTTTATTTGAAAACTTAATAGCTATGGCTAATACAGGGTTAGATTTAGAAACGTTCCGGGAAGCAGATTACACAGAAATTCCAGGACTGACTTATATTCCCGACTATATCAATGCCGATGAACAAAAGCAATTGATTGATAGTATAGACCAGGAAGAATGGTCAATCGATTCAGCAGAATCTCAAAGAAGAATTCAACAGCATGGATATCGATTGAATTATAAAAACGGCGTACTTGTAGCCTCAACGTACATCGGTTCATTACCCGATTGGGCAGATAGTATTGGCAGAAAACTTGCTAGCGATCGCCTAATGGCAACCGTTCCCGATCAAGTAACCATCAATGAGTACTTGCCAGGGCAAGGTGTTATGAGCCATGTTGACTGTGTCACTTGCTTCGGCAACACGATTATTACTTTAACCTTGGGAAGTTCCTGTGTAATGGATTTTACCCAAGCTCAAGTCCAAGAAAAAGCATCTATTTTGTTGATGCCAGGAAGCATCTTGGTCATAAAAGGTGCAGCTAGATATCGCTGGCAACACGGCATTGCTGCCCGTGAGGTAGATAGGTATGAGGGAAGAGAAATTGTCAGAACGCGAAGAGTTGCGGTGACATTTAGGGAGGCGTCATTTCCTTACAAGTAACCTTGAGAATTCAGTCTTAGGCAACGGGTGATTCGTTTCCAAGAAGCAAAAATTTGGTTATGCTGGCTTCTTACTTCTCTTCTTGCCACCATTTATCCGCTGCAATAAGCTGTTGTGCATTTAAATTTCATAGTATTCAGTTAGGAAACAGGCCGTCAAACCCTCTGGAGTGTCTCCCCCTCCCCGCGTCCCCCTGTCTGCTCAACAAGCAATTAAAAGCGTGACAGCTTAGTTTGAAGGGTTATGGCTTCTATAAATTTCCGCAATCAAGCCTATCAAGCGGCAAAGCAATACTGGCATGGCATGCATCGAACCGCTTCTCCTCAAGGAACCTTGGAACAAGTTCGACCCTATTTTAAATCGGTTGGACTAACCCGAATTGCCAATATCACAGGTTTGGATAGAATAGGCATTCCGGTGACGATTTCGATACGCCCCAATAGCGATAGCGTTGTTACATCCTCCGGGAAAGGAATTACCCTGGAAGCTGCAATGGTTTCGGCAGCGATGGAGTCGATTGAACTTTACTGTGCTGAAACGATTATTTTACCTGAAATCAATCTCTCCTATACGCAAGTTGCAGAAAAGTACTCCGTCATTTCCCT
>JAIUYC010000859.1 GCA_020216575.1 Coleofasciculus sp. S288
CAGGACTCAACGATGGAAGCTTTACCTTAGGGTGGCGAGACGAAGAAGGTGGGAGTGACCAAGATTTTAACGACGTTGTGCTAACCGCTCGCGCCACGACAGCATCAGCTCTCCCTGTGGGAACACAGCTTCAACAGACAGCGCAATTGGAACTCATCGATCTGCGTACCTTAGCGGGTCAGGTTCTTGACTTTAGCTTCAATATTAATAGTGAAGCGGAGTATAACAACACTGTTGGCCTGTATGTAGTTCAAGATGAGCAGGGGACGGTCGTTGACCCAGTAACGGGAGCGCTACTCACCCCTGGCGCTGCGGGTTATGCCGAAGCAGCCGTTCGACAAACAGTATTTCTCAGCGAATTGCAATCCGACCGGAACGCTACAGGTACGAGTCAACTCAATGGTGGTGCTATCTATGCGCCCTATATTATCGCTAATGGTTCACAAAATGAATTTCTCAGCTCAAATCCCCAAAATCAAGGAGATGGGGAACAAACTCCCATAGCTTACTTTGCGTTCCAGGCGGGAAATGCGGATGGAGTGGATCACAGCCGCGTGTTTGGGGATAACACTTTTGGTTTTGAGGATTTGTTCGGCGGTGGGGACACGGACTTTAACGATGTTATCTTCCAGCTTAATTTCGCTTGAGCTTAAGTGGGAGCGAATTTGAAACACAGGACTTACGCAAATTTACCTTTGAACCACCATCTGTAGGGGCGAGGCATGCCTCGCCCCTACTCTGTGTAGCGCCTGTGCGTAAGTCCTGAAACAGTGACCCGTTATCAGCTACCTCCTGAGCAAGTCTCAGATGGAATTCAAACCTATCTGAAACTTGCTTGGGAGGTGAGGAACACTGACTCTCAACGCAGTGGCTGGTAAGTGACGAGTGGTAAGTGAGGTTGAGGTTTCTCTTAGCGATCGCGCTTCAAGCCGTTAAGATAGGGGTTTCTTAGGATTTATACTTCATCCGGATTAATTCCCATTTCTCGTAGACGAGCAGCCAGTTGCTCAGCTCGCTGTTGAGCTTGTGTAGCTTGCTGTTGAGCTTGTGTAACTTGCTGTTGAGCTTGCGCCGCCTCTTCTTGAGGAGTGGGTAGCAAATCTCCTGCCAATGTAGCCCAACGCAGCCAAGTTGCCTCAACATCTTTATAAGAGCCTTGCCAGCGCACCAAGGCCAAACCTATCCGTTGGCTGACTAATCTCCCTTGTTCATCCCAACGTATAGGTTGATAAACTCCACTTTGCAAACTAAATCCAGCCCAATCTTCGGGATTAAAGGGATCGTACCAAAAATATTCCGGAACTCTCACCTTGTCTTGGTAAATTTGTTTTTTTTCAGTTTTATCTTTGGCGGCTGTACTCTCAGAAATCAATTCAATGACTACATCCGGTGCTTTCCCTTCCTCCCAAACCACCCAACTAAGCCGTTCTCCTTTGGGAACCCCCAGCACGATAAAAACATCAGGGCCTCGAAAGTCTTGGTTTTTAATTTGAGCCGCACTGAAATAGAGGAACATATTGCCGCCAACATAGCCATCTTCCCGCTGAGCTAACCAAGGCAATAGAGTATCAATCAGCATTTGCATCTGAAGGACATGTCGCTGAGTTTCCATCGGAATACCATCATCACAGGGTAGGTCATACTGAGTTGGCGGTAGAGTTAAAGCGACAGGAGCAGATTCAGTAGTGGTTTTAGACATAGTCTTTTCTTGGGTTGTGCCTAACTAAGCAAGTCAAAAGTTAAAAGTCAAAAATGGGAAATGTAGGAGTAGTAGGACTCTCGGCTGCTGCCTGTATACAGATTAAATATCGAATAGCTTACTCAACTTTAACGCCAAGGATGAGGCTACTGGAAACATGAAAGAAAAAACATGGCCAGTGTTTCTTGCTTTTGTAATGATTTTATGGTAGAAAGCCGCTTTCGAGCCTAGGCTTTACCCATATCTCCTGAAATCCGCAGGACTTACGCAAAGAAAGTCTCTAAACCGCCAGTTGTAGGGACTTTGGTATCGTGTCCCTACCAAATGTAGCGTCTGTGCGTAAGTCCTGATCCAGTTGAAATTCAGTAGGGGTGTTAGCGTTTGCGACGCAAACGCCCCTACAGCATCCTGGGACTTATGGGTAAGGGATAAGCTTTTAAGCACGGGGAGTGTCAAAGCAATCCCATTAGCGATCGCGCAATTCGGTTTCTAGCTTGTCTACGTCTTCTTTCAGGAAAACGGTTATTTGCCCATTGAGCGCTTTCCCGTCATCGGTTTGGATAATTTCCATCCAATAAGCGTAGCGTTCTCCCACCCGTAATTCGCCCTGCTGTGCTGCCAACAAGGGGCGATTTTGTCGTCGTGCCAAATCCACCGTTTCTGGGGTGGGATAAGCATAAACAATTCTGGCTCTCTCGTAATCTTGATAGATTGGAGGACTGTAAATGACCCGTAAAGACTCCACGAGCCGTTCCGGAGTCACGCCGTTGATCGCATCATAGAAGGAAATGCGCTCACTGCGAATTCCACTTGAGTTGCGTGGAACCGCAATTCGACCAGGAGGAAGCACCGTGGCTTGAAAGGTAAACCGCATCGCTGGTGTATCGCTCTTGGTTACGCGCAGTCCATCGCCAATACCTGGCCGAAGTGTGGGATGCCCCTCGATCCAAGCTGCCACCGTCTGTTTGCTCTCTCCTGGTAGAGCGTTGGCAGGTGAAGTTAAAAGGTAAAAGGTAAAAGGTAAAAGGAAAAGATAATGAGTTTTGAATTTTGTCGTTTTCATTACTAACCCCCCGGTTCAATCGCGACTTTAATCGCCTTACGATTCTTCATATCTTCAAACGCCTGTTCTAACTCATTCAGCGGTCGGTAGTCACTGATCAGCAGTTGAAAGGGTATGACTCGACTCGCCAAGAGGGAGAGGGCGTTGCGCACATGGGTGGGTGTGTTGTGAAAGACGCCTTTGAGGGTTAGTGCGTTGTAATGCAGTTGTTCGGTACTCACGGTAATGGTAGTGTCGCGGGGACAGCCGCCAAATAAGGTAATGGTGGCACCAGGACGACCGCAGGCGATCGCACGTTCCCAAACAGCGGGAATACCCGTGGCTTCGATCGCAACATCTGCACCCCATCCTTCGGTTAAGTCGCGCACCACAGCAGGTACGTCACTCACCCGATGATAATTAAACGTTCGAGATGCCCCCAATTGTTCCCCGATTTGCAACCGTTTATCATTTCCCCCAACCAGAAATACCTCAGCGGCTGATTGGTGCGTTAGTACGGCGGCAAACATCAGTCCAATTGCCCCATCCCCTA
>JAIUYC010000860.1 GCA_020216575.1 Coleofasciculus sp. S288
ATTGCCTCCGGGAGCGTAACACCGGATTGAGCAATCGTCTGTTCAAAGGGATACAGATTAACGACAACCAAATCAATCGGACGGATGGAGTTCGCCTCCAAATCAGCTATATCCTGGGGCAAGTCTCGACGCGCCAGAATACCCCCATGAATTCGCGGATGCAGCGTTTTGACTCGTCCGCCTAAAATCTCCGGAGATCCGGTGTAATCGGAAACTTTGGTCACCGGCAACCCTGCTGCTGAGAGTGATACCGCCGTTCCGCCACTGCTGATTAACTCGAACTCAAATTCCTCAACCAGCTGACGGGCAAAGTCGATTAGCCCTGTTTTATCCGATACACTCAGCAGTGCCAGACGCCCCATGAATGATTTATCCTCCCTTTATGCACAGTGACTATTTCAGGATAAAGGAGATTGCGACGTTCTCTCACTAATATATGAAACTGAACGAGCGAGCGATCGCTATCCGGCTTTCTGCCCTCGGAAGTGATCTTGGGAAGCCCCCATCAAATCAGAGATTATGATGGGGGAGGATGTTACAGGCTCAATAAGTTGAAGTAAGCCAAAGACCAGTAGGGACATTGTCAATCCTCCCATTCCCCAAAGCAATCGCCTCAAACTCTTCGACTTGAGCAGTTTCACTGCAACATCCTCCTATGTCGATGACAGCAATCAGTTTTGTTGATTGGGCAGAAGCTGATTCGGCTCGACCTCGAATGCCTCAGCTGCAATTAAAGGATTGAAATACTCGCGGATGAGGGTCACCCTGCCATCAATAATTTCCAGTACGACTACGTACTGATTCCGGTAGGGTCTTTGAGTATCTGCAATCCGAAAGTCACCAGAACCTTCAAGAATTACCGTGTTGTCAAACTGTGACTGACGGAATACCACATCGACAAATCGTATTTGAGAATATTGATTGAAGATACGGTTAAAGAATGCATTTGCTGCCTGTCTGCCTGCAACGCGATTGCTTTCTCCACGCGAAAAGTAGGGTTGTTCGAGGACAACGCCATCTGCAATCAGTCGATTGATAGTGTTGATATCCTTCGCCTCAACTGCTTGTAAAAACTGTCTGGCAGCTTCAATTCGTCTAGAAGATGCCTGTGCAGATTTAACAGCAGGGGCGGTTTCCGACTTTGCTGAAGCTTGAAGTTGAACTGGGATAAGCGACAGTGACAGTGCAGAAGTAATAGTCAGCAATGTTAACCCGCAAGCCATTCTCATGGAGCATCAAACCTCATTAAATACAAATCTGTTTTGTAACGGAATGAATCTCGATATCAGGAAGGCGTGGCATCTACAGGAAGCCCGTTTCATGCCCAACCGTAGCTGGAAGAAGCCAGTCTTAATACTTTTTTCAGGTTAGATTGAAACTATTGAACTTGTCCAAGTCATATTTGACTGTAGTTTAATAACTTTTGGTTATTAAGACGCTATGGAGTTTCGTCAACTTAAGTATTTCGTGGTTGTGGCGGAAGAATTACACTTCGGTCGAGCAGCAGAACGGCTACATCTGACGCAGCCAGCGTTGAGCAAGCAGATTCGTCGCTTGGAGGAGCTGTTAGATTTGCGGTTATTTCACCGTACCAAGCATCAAGTTCAGCTCACTCAAGCCGGACAGGTTTTCTTAGAGCGAGCTAGGCAGCTACTGGAGCAGGCAGAACAGGCGGTTCAATTGGCTAAACGTACTGCTCGTGGAGAGGTGGGACAACTCGCCATTGGTTTTACAACCTCTGCGCTCCATAGCGTTCTTCCTGAGATGACGCAACGCTTTCGCGATCGCTACTCCAGCGTTGAGTTGACCATGATTGAGCTATGCACAGAAGCACAAGTTGAAGCCTTACTTAAGGGAGAGGTCGATGTGGGATTTCTCCATCCACCCATTCGTCACAAATTAATCCAACTTCATCCCTTATTAGCAGAAGAGTTTGTTGCAGTTTTACCTAAAAATCATCCCTTACAAGAATGCGATCGCATCCCCGTTATGGCACTTGCTCGAGAATCCTTCATCCTCCATCCCCGCGAACAAGGCCCCGTCCTACATGACCAGTTCTTTAGCCATTGTCAACAATTAGGATTCCAGCCTCATGTGGTACAGGAGCATGGTATGCATCAAACCCGAGTAGGACTGGTGGCAGCCGGGATTGGTGTCACATTTGTGCCAGAAAGCGTTCAACCGCTTGTTCCTGCAAGCGTTGTTTGTAGACCAATTGAGGGTTCTAATCTGAAGTTGGAACTTGCAGCAGCCTGGCGCAAGGATGATTCATCTCCAGTTTTGCGAGAATTTCTCAAGGTAGTAAAGGAATCCATAAACCAATGTTTTTAAATTTGAAACCCGCGTGAAGCGATCGCTGTAGGCGTTACCGCAGGGTAGCCAATGAACTACACACCTGCTTGGCAAACACTAACATCAAATCACTTCTCAAAAATCGCGGGTTTCAACAATAAGTTATCTGGAAACGTTCAAAAAATGACTGGTCTCAACAGCGACTCCAAAACCTCAGAACGGCCAAGCTAAGGCGTCTGGGTAAATGATATTCATTGCGATTACCAGGACAGCTGTGAATGAGAGCCAAGCGAAGAGCAGGACAGGTGCGAGGGAAAGCCAACTGAGGAAACTATTCTGTTGTTTTGCCATGAACTAGTTCTCCTAAAATCAGAAATCAATGCAAAGATGACTAACGAGGCGAAACTGGAATTTCTTCTTCCTTGGCCGTTAATTCACCAGAAAGCAATTCCTTAATTGCTGCTAGAGGCCAAGTAAAGCCACTGAGCATAAGTGGGAGTGCACGGGGCAAATCAATCATGATTTCTTTCATTTCTGGGTTATCTTCTTTTCTGACCGAAATCAGATAAGCCCGACCAACCCAACCAATCCAACCCGCAATATAGAGGAACAGCAAGCCAGGAATCACAAATTCATCAATATGGCTGAGGCTACCATCCGCAACTAAGTGAGGTAAACCTTCAGGGCCACAAAGGAATTTATCACCATAACGCTCGAAACGGTTTTCTCCAGAATTGGGGTCGCCAACCGTATCTTTAGCGGAAGGATACCGTTGCTGAAACGCCTTAGATTCCTTGCAAGGTACGAGCGAAGTTACATCGGCAGAGGCTGGAGCTACACAGCCAAACCACAGAGTAACAGCAATAATCAGAGCCAAAAATCGTCGCATAAATTGTTTCCTTTTGTTACGAAACAAAAAGTTTCGTGTACAGACCGGGATGAAGTTATTTGTACACTCAGGCAATCTTACTCTGACGAGCTAACCTAGTAAAGTTTAATT
>JAIUYC010000861.1 GCA_020216575.1 Coleofasciculus sp. S288
GCAAGAAATCGGGAAGAAATCGGGAAGAACCGTAATAATTAGAGAAAATTGGGAATTGGGAAATGGAAATCCGATTGTAGCGACATTTTCCAGTTTCTATTCCCCTCGCTCCGTTCCATTTGAGAGTGCCTTGAGTCGATAACCTATACCATGAACAGTTTCTATAAAATCATGAGGAGCACCGACTGCTCTGAATTTGTGGCGCAAACTCTTGATGTGAGCTTTGACGGTATCCTCTTCTGGGGAATTCTCAAGAGACCAAATGTGTTCGATGATCGCACTGCGAGTGAGTATCCGCCGTCCGTTGCGGACAAGCAGTTCTAAAAGACTGTATTCTTTGGCTGTTAAACGAAGAGCGCGCTCGCTATAGGTTACTTCATAAGTGGCTGGATTGAGACGTAATTCACCCCACTCTAGAATTGGAGAGCAAGAATTCCCCACCCGCCGCAACAAGGCTCGAATCCGAGCCAGTAATTCGGGTAAATCCACGGGTTTAACAATGTAGTCATCCGCCCCAGCGTCTAACCCCATGACTTTATCAGAGCTGGTGTCACGGGCGGTACTCATCAGGATTGGTAAGCTATAGGAATGAGAGCGCAAGCGACGGCAAAGACTGATTCCATCAAGCTTGGGAAGCATTACATCTAGCAACACCAAGTCATAGTCCAGGGTTTTGATTTGTTCCCAAGCCATCTCTCCATCCGTAACAACGTCAACGGTATAAAGTTGGTCGGCAAGAGATTCTGCTAGAGCTTCCGCAAGGGGCACATCGTCTTCTACTAAGAGAATTCTCATCGCGGGGAAGCCTCAAAGATTGGTATACCAGCTAGCACAGGAAAATAAATATAGAGATGCCTCGAATAGAAAAAACTATTTATTCTACTCTATCACTGCCTTATTAGTAAGAATATGCAGACTGAATTAAAAGTTAATATCCTCCTGGTTGATGACCAGCCAAAGAGTTTACGGGCTGGGTCAGCACTTCTAGAGAGCCTGGGGCAGAATTTGGTGAGAGCTTCGTCCGGTGAAGAAGCATTGCAGTGCCTGAGCGATCGCGATTTTGTTGTGATTATTCTTAATATTCGGATGCCCGGAATGAAAGGGTTTGAAACGGCGAAGCGAATTCGAGAAAGGCCAGCATCACAACACATTCCGATTATTTTTATTACAGCGCTCCATCCAAGCGATCGCCAACTGTTGAGCTATTATTCCCTCGGTGCTGTGGATTATCTATTTGAGCCAATTGTGCCGGAACTATTGCGTTCAAAAGTGGAACTGTTTATCTCTGTGTTTCAGAAGACTGCGGAGCGCACGGCGGCATTAAGGCAGGCCAATGATGAATTAGTGGCGGAAATTGTCCAACATCGGCAGGCAGAACTCGCTCTGAGAAAAAGCGAACAGAAGTATCGCACCCTGGTTGAAACCATTCCTCATGGGATTGGGGAAATTGACACCCATGGCATCATCACCTTCTGTAATTCTGCCCTTGAGAGAATGCTGGACTACAAGCAAGGAGAATTATTGGGCAAGCCCATGTGGCACTTATCCCCAGAACCCGAACGCAGTAATCTACCTGGATATTTAGTAGGTCTGGTACAAGAGCAACCCTCGCCTGCTCCTTACTTTAGTCAATTTTTGACCAAGGATGGCATCCCGGTGGAACTTCAAATGGATTGGAACTACAAGCGAAATGACAAAGGGCAGGTAACTGGGGTGATTTCAGTTGTCACAGACATCACTGAACGCAAGCGAATGGAAGAAGCGCTCAGAATCAGTGAGGAGCGCTTTCGGGTGGCGCTCAAAAATTCACCAACTGTTGTTTTCACTCAAGATACCGAGTTCCGCTACATCTGGATTTACAATTCTGCGCTGGGGTTTGATGCCGAGGACGTGGTGGGAAAATTGGACGCTGAAATCTTTTCCCCTGAAGACACTCAACGATTGGTAGCCATCAAGCGCCGAGTCCTGGCAACAGGAGTGGGAACGCGAGAACAAACGTTTATTACCTTCAATGGAGAGGTTCATTACTATGATTTAACCGTGGAGCCAATGTTCGATCGCGCCGGAGAACTGGTTGGTATTACCTGCGCTGCTACGGATATTACCGAAGTGCGGGTTCAAGAACAGCAGTTGCGAGCAATTTTTGAGGGGTCACTGGATGCGATCGCAATTACCGACGACAATGGGGTTTTTGTAGAGGCAAATCCAGCCGCTTGCCAACTTCTAGGTCTGCCGCTCTCAGAACTTCTAGGACATCGGGTTACAGACTTTATGCAGCCTGGTTTCAATTTTCACCAGGTGTGGCGCACTTTTCTCGAACAGGGGCAGTTAACTGGGGAAGTGCGTTTTGTCCGTTCGGACGGCACGCTCAGAGATGTTGAGTATGCTGCCAAAGCCAACTTTCTTCCAAGCCGACATTTAGGAGTTCTGCGCGACATCACCGAACGCATTCAGGCAGAAGAGATGCGTCGTGCTTTAGAAGCAGAGAAAGAACTGAGAAATGTGCAACTGCGCTTCTTTTCTATGGCATCTCATGAATTTCGCACACCTTTAAGCACAATCCTCTTGACAGCACAATTACTAAAAGCTCGTACTCAGGAATGGTCACCAGATAAATTACACCGAAACCTCCAGCGTATTGAAACAACGGCTAAGAATATGACTCATTTGCTCGATGATATTTTGACAATCAATCGAGCTGACACTGGAAAGCTAGAGTGCAATCCTCACTCACTTAATCTAGAAGAATTTTGTCGCCAACTTGTGGAAGATTTGCAACTGAATGCTGGGTCAAAGCACCCGATTACGTTTGTCAACCACGGACAATATCTAAATGTTTGGTTGGATGAAAAGCTGTTACGTTCTATCTTGACTAATTTACTCTCAAATGCTATTAAGTATTCACCGCAAGGAGGAGAAATTCATTTCGCTTTAACGGTTGAACCAACAGAGGTAGTTTTCCAAATCCAAGACCAAGGTATTGGTATTTCACCAGAAGACCAACAACATCTGTTTAAGACATTCTATCGAGGGAAAAATGCTGAGCATATTCCGGGAACGGGGCTGGGGCTAACAGTTGTTAAAAAGTGCCTGGACTTACAAGGAGGCAATATCACCTTAACCAGCCAAGTGGGAGTTGGCACAACAGTCACTGTTACGATTCCACTAAGTAAGTAAGTGAAATTAAACATCACCTTTCAGTTATCAGTTATCAGTTATCAGTTATCAGTTAATCCCTGAGTAGTAACGGCTCCCATCAAAGATGGCTGCTGAGCTGGACACTGAGC
>JAIUYC010000862.1 GCA_020216575.1 Coleofasciculus sp. S288
TATGGCATGTTACCGAAAGTGGAGTGTTTTCCAGGGCAGTTGAATCAAGTATTTATGAACTTGCTGACCAATGCACTGGATGCTTTGGAGGAGGGAGGAGTAGGGCGTGAAAACACGCTCTCTGCCACCTTACCTTGTATTCGCATATCGACAGCGATCGCGCCAGGAAACCACATTACCATTTCAATTGCCGATAATGGACCGGGGATGACCGAGGAAATACGATCGCAATTATTCAACCCCTTTTTTACGACTAAACCTGTTGGCAAAGGAACAGGACTGGGGTTGGCGATTTGTCACTCGATTGTGGTGGAAAAACACAAAGGTCAATTGCAGTTTGTGTCTGCACCGGAGCAGGGAACTGAGGTTGTGATTGAGATTCCCATTCGGCAGGTAGGAGGTGTTAGAGGGTAGGTGGTAGGTGGTAGGTGAAGAAGAGCTTAATGATTGCCTGTCGATTGTCTTACATTACTTCTCTAGGCCTAGAGCCTGTTCTAGAATCAACAAATGAATTAGGTAAAATCCTAAAAAGCCTTTTAAATAAATAAGACCCTACCACCTAACACCTAACACCTAACACCTTCCTGAAAGGTAGGCAGCATGACGGTAACGGTTGTTCCTACATCGACAATACTCTCTACATTAATTTGACCGCCGTGCATGTCCACACACTTTTTAACAATTGCCAGTCCCAAACCCGTCCCTGGAATTGTTCCGACATTATCAGCTCGATGGAAGGACTCGAAGAGTTGAGGGAGGTGTTGTGCTGGAATGCCGATGCCTTCGTCCCGAATGCTCAAGACGACAGTGCTCTCGGCACATTCGAGGTCAAACCCTAGCGTGCTTTCTGGAGGGGAATACTTAATAGCATTGGAGAGCAGATTAGTCAAAATTTGTCGCAGCAGTTTTTCATCAAGACAGGTACGGGTACACTTACCTCGTGTTGAAAAGGCAATAGCTCTCTGGTTGCGAGTACTGAAGCTCATTTCTTCAACGAGTTCCTGGCAAAATTGCTCTAAGTCGAGCGGAGCTGGGTTGAATTTTAGCCTGTCGGCATCGGCTTGACCGATGAACAACACATCACTCACTAAGTTGGTCAGGTGTTGGCTGCTTGTCTCAATGCGGTGGAGATGGGTCAGTCTCTTCTCTTCTGTAAATTTATGACCGTAAGTTCTGAGGAGTTCAGCGGAAGAGAGGATAGTTGCCAGTGGGGTGCGATACTCGTGGGAAATCGTGGTAATGATTCTGGATTTAAGCTCGCTGAGTTCTCGCTCTGTCTCTAGAGCCTTGCGGAGCTCTGCTTCTGCGCGTTTGCGATCGCTGATATCATGAACAACGACTTGAGCGGCAGGCTGTTTCTGGTAAGTAAAGGGTGCTGCTGCCACCTCCACATCGATAACGGTTCCATCCAGCCTAAAGAACTTCTGTTCCATCATTGCCATCGGCTTCCCTGTGTCTCTAAGCTGTTGTATCCGCTGCTTGACGATTTCGTGATAGTCCGGATGTAGGTAATCAAATACTCGTTTGCCAATTAGCTCGGACGAATTTGTTGCGCCGTATAGCTTGATAGCTGCCTCGTTGACAAAGACGAATTGACCGCCGCATTGGATAAAGATAGGGTCGGGGCATACTTCTACGAGGTGTCGATGGTAGGCGGCGCTCTGCTGAAGTGCCAACTGTGCCTGTTTGCGCTCTCCTATCTCTACAAGCAGTTGTTCGTTCGCCTGCTGTAATTCCTGGGTACGTTCTGCCACTCGGAGTTCCAGTTCGTCGTTGGCACATTTGAGTGCCTCTTGCGCTAGTTTGCGATCGCTGATATTCTCTATCAGTCCTTCAATCACAGGCTCACTATCCGTGGTATTGATGGTCTGGTTGAGTGAAACCCAGATAAAACTGCCATCTGCCCGACGTAACTGCACCTCGCGTCCCTGATTCAAAGATTGAAGTTCCGCTGTTGGTTGGCGGAAAAGTTCCTGCAAATCCAGGGTTTGGGCTGCTTGCAACGAACTCACACCCAACAAATGCAGAAATGCAGCATTCCCTTCTAGCAGACATCCATCCAACCTTGAACGAAAAACACCAACATTCAATTGATTCAGCAGCGTCTGCAAGCGCAGCTCCAAACGATCCGCTCTCTGCTGAGTTGCAGTTTGTTGCAAAACCGTGCGTACCGCCACTGGCAGGCGAATGTAATGCTTGAGAGACTTGACAAGGTAATCGTCTAGCCCCTTCTTCATTGCTTCGACTGCAACTTCTTGACTGCCGCTATCAGTAAACATAATGACTGGGCAGTTGGGATAGCGAGACTTGACTTCTTCGAGAACAGTTATCCCATTAGTCCAACGCAGTTGGTAGTCGGTGATGACAAAATCGAAATTGCCTGCACTTATGGCTTGATGGAAGCCTTCTGGTTCGATGATTTCCTCTGCCTGTAGATCGAGAAACTCCCGGTTCAATTCACGAAGAATTAAAACCCGGTCTTCTAGGTTGTCATCAATGAGTAGAAGACGGAACATTTGCCAGTCCTTGAAGAGGCTAAATAGGGGTTTTGGCTAGAGAGCAAATCATTTGTAGAGGCAGGATAAGCTGTCGCGCAATTAACTTGCAAATTTGTGTTTAGCACATTTCTATGGAACGGGCATCTTGCTCGTTCAGATTATGCAAATTATGCAAATTGAGATACACAGCAAGTAGTATCATTTCCCTACAGGGTAGCCAATGCGAGCGAGAACTACTACAGGAACAATAGACCATCCCCTACTTCTCAGTCGGCTATCTTTCGAGAGATTTCTTTATTGAGAATAGGAGTCAGGAGTGAAGAATTTTCATCCCTTTGTTGTGAGCGACAGCGCATGGTGTCTGTATTGAGAATAGGAGTCAGGGGTCAGGGGTTAGGGGAAAGAATTTACATTCTTTTGTTGTGCGTGACAGCGCATGGAGGGCTGTTTTGAAAATAGAGGCTGAAACGACGGAAATTAGTTAGCAATGAGAACTATTTTCATTCCTTCTCTCCTGACCCCTGACCCCCTGACTTCCTATTTTCAGATTAGCGAGCCTGCCGCAGTTCCATCCAAAAACGACTGCCTTGACCGAGTTGAGACTCGACACCTACTCGCCCCCCCATGCGTTCTACTCCCTTACGGACGATCGCTAATCCAGTGCCAGTACCTGGATAGATTTCAGAGCCATGCAACCGCTCGAAAACTTCAAAAATCCGTTCCTGGTATTTTGGCTCGATGCCGATGCCGTTATCTTCAACCCACAAGCGAATTTTGGACGGTG
>JAIUYC010000863.1 GCA_020216575.1 Coleofasciculus sp. S288
ATAAAGAAATGAGTAAATCCGCGATCGCCCTACCAATGAAAAATAGCTGAATTTCTCGATGGCAAGAGATTTATTCCATGATGTCGTCAAAGATGCCCTGATTGCAGCAGGATGGCAGATCACTCATGATCCTTTCCCCATTGACTATGGTGATGTGCTCTCTTCAAATTGATCTGGGTGCTGAACATCTCCTCGCTGCCCAACGCGATTCTGAGAAAATTGCCGTAGAAGTTAAGAGCTTCACGAATCCCTCCGCCATCTCCGAATTTCATACGGCTGTTGGTCAATATCTCAACTATCGACGGGCATTGCGATCGCAAGAACCAACCAGAATCCTGTACTTAGCTGTACCGAGCCAAACCTATGAGGATTTCTTTCGACTCCGATTTATTGAAGAGGGAGTCAGAGAATATCAGATCTATTTGGTTATCTATGATGTAGAAGACAGGAGGATTACGCAATGGATAAGGTAGAACACTATCGCCAAATTGTGCAGGCAATTCTGCTGGCTCATAGTCAAATTCAACCCGCCTATGGTGACATTGAGATGGAGATCTTATTTGATCAGGAACGCGATCGCTACCAGGTCTTGCGGGCAGGTTGGCTACAGAAAAAGCGAGTTTATGGGGTCTTGATCCACATTGACATTAAGGGCGAGAAACTTTGGATTCAATATGATGGCACAGAGGTTGGCGTTGCCAATCAACTCACTGAACAAGGCATCCCAAAAACCGACATCGTATTAGCGTACCATTCTCCATTTATCCGCCAGTACGATGGCTTTGCAGTTAGCTGAACGATCAGCAAGCAGAGGTGATAATGACCATAACCGCGATCGCCCCACTTCCCATGAACCCCACTCTCCAATCCGTCCTCACCCACCTGAAACACGATCTCGCTGACTTCTGTGGCGATCGCTTCCTGTTTGGTCAACACGGTTGGCACAGACTGAGGTTGTTTCGGTAGAGGAGGAACCTGAAGCAGTTGTGTACATCAATGCAGTCGGGATTAAGGAGCGAAATGAAGTCCGCATTGCAGGAGAGGTTTACGACCTATGAAGATAGTTGAAATCGCAGAAGCACAAGCAACACTAGCTGAGTATGCTTCAGTCCTGACCGAGGAGCCAGTCATTATTACCAGCAACGGTCAACCCATTGCAGCATTAGTCACGCTTGAAAATGTTGATATGGAAACTATCTCGCTAAGTACCAATCCAAAGTTCATTGAGTTAATCGAGCGCTCGCGGGCGAAGCGACGCTCCCAAAGCGATTACTGCCACCGCCCACAAGCTGGCACGTTTATTTTACCGTATGTGGATTAGCACTGGAGAGTATGCTGACCCTGGCGTTGACTATTATGAACTCAAATACCATGAGCAAGTTCTCAACCATCTGAGGAAAAAAGCTCAGTCATTGGGGTTTCAACTTGTCCCTCAACCCCCTGTCACTGAGGGTGTTTCTTGAAAGGTGGCTGCATAAAAGACAAGTAGATGTACCGTGTATCTAATAGTACATCTGATCACCTCCGTAAGGAATCTGAAAATATGCGGAAAGATTCTGGCTATTCATGCAGAAATAATTTGCATAATTATTAAATTTTGGGTGTTATGCCGAATCATTCTGCCTATTCACCCACTATGGGATCTTAGGCGGAAATTTTCAGTCTATTATATAGTTAGCAATCCTGGCGCTTCGCACCATCAGGGTGAAAGAAACGGTGGAAGAGGCAAAGCAGAGAGATAAGCTGAGAGGGTTCAGACAGTTAAGACCGAAGCGACGTTAGAGTCATGAACCTGAAAGTTAGCACGGTTCCGACGATGGATGGCTTAGGCATTGGTGGCTCAATTGAGACCCTGTTTAGGAGACTAGCAGATTTTAGAGCATCGTCGGGTCTGAGCGTTGCATCGTTTTTCTGGTGAATGTGCCATGAATCAGTCAAGAAGTAGGTGTAAGTTTTTAGTTGGGGTGTGGTTGGAAAATTGTTGGTGCGGTGTGACCGCTAAGAAAATGCTCAGTTATCAGTTAAAGAAGATATATATATAGTAACTTTAAACTCATAACTTTAATCTGTACCTACTTTGATTGCTGTAAGAAGCTTTAACGTTAAGGAGCTTAGAGTGACTATTAAATTTAACATCAGTCTCAATGATGCAGATTGGGATAAAAGACAGGGGGGATGGGAGTGTAACGCTCTCCTTATTCCGGGCGCAGAGCTTGAAGCTCTCTACCACGATGAGATAAAAGCTGATTCAAAGAATTATACTGTTGAAAATTCCATTATTCGTTGGTCAGGAAATCCTAGACCCAAAGAGTTATTGGTAAGACTTTCTCTTACTAAAGACTTGCCAAGATTAGAAGAAGAAAAGCTCCACTTGGAAAAAGAGAAGCTAAATCTGGAACGTCACAAAGCATCTGTAGAAATCAAGTGGAAAGTTTTAACGGCAGTAGGTACAATCCTCGGCAGTCTCTTAACTTTAGGCACTACCTACCTTGTAGAACGATCTAAGCCAACAACATCTATGCCGATTCTACCTAGAGTGCATACCTACGCAAGTGTAATGTTAATTCCTGAAGACAAATGTATAAACTCTCTAACAAAAAGCCTGAAAAATTATGGTCTGCAAGATGTTACTCCAGTTAAAAATGGTGTTTATGCAACTAAGGGAAACTACAACATATTTGTAGGATGTAATACAGATGTTAAAGCTATATTCCTTGTAGTGAGTGGACCAAAAGATTCGGATGCCAAAGAAATACGAGAGGATATTAAAGCTATTCTTCCGTGATTTTGACTACAAATATAGCAGTTCTCAAATAGATGAAGTACAGCAACAGCAATAAGTAACCAATGGCAAAAGATTTGTAGCGTACCTTAGTTATTCGAGAAACGCTATACATATCTTCTAAGATGTTCGCTGATCTGACTTGTACTAAATTCAAGTGTGAAAACTATGGAAAGCTTCTCCTGTATTTATGCTAAACAGATCATGTAATTGTTCAAAGCAGTCTAACAATATTAAATGCAGCGGATGTTTAAGAGCCGGTGGTACTGGGACTGCTCCAACCTGCTCCCCTAATATATTATCAGTACGTTCCTTCTAAGGAAAACACAAATCTTCTTGTATGCTCAACTTTAGCAATAAACGTCAAAAAACGATAGTTTCATTATTTTGCCTGTCTCTTTTGCTTGTCATCGTAGTGAGTTGCGGTGCTGCTCCTGTTATCAACTTGGCAAGGATAGCTAGTTCAGGCAATAAAGTTATAGCCTTGATTAGTGTTAGT
>JAIUYC010000864.1 GCA_020216575.1 Coleofasciculus sp. S288
GTTGAGAGTGCCGTCTTCAAGTGCCTGTTGTACGGCACAACCCGGTTCTAAGTCGTGTTGGCAGTTGCGAAATCGGCATTGTTTCGCTATGGCGTGAATGTCGGCAAAGGTATCCTGCAAACTTTCATCGCCTGCCCAAATCTGAATTTCTCGCATTCCGGGCGTATCAATGAGCAAACCGCCTGAGGGCAGTAAAATTAATTCTCGATGGGTGGTAGTGTGTCGCCCTCGGTCATCCCCTTGCCGAACTTCCCCAACCGCTTGCACGAATTTACCCACTAATTGATTAGTCAGAGTTGACTTGCCGACACCAGAGGAACCCAACAAAGCAACCGTTTGTCCGGGTTTAAGGTAAGGTTTCAGGGCGTCAAGTCCTTGGTTTTTGGCGGCACTTAAGACTACAATGGGTACACCCAAGGCGATCGCTTCAACGTCTTGTCGCCGCCCTTGGGCATCATCGCACAAGTCAGATTTATTCAGGACGATGACGGGATTTGCACCGCTTTCCCAGACGAGAAGCAGATAGCGTTCAAGGCGGCGGAGATTGAAGTCGCCATCTAATCCGGCTACTAAAAATACCGTATCAATATTGGTGGCAACGATTTGTTCTTCAGTTTTACCCCCTGCAATTTTCCGGGAAAATTTGCTTTTCCTGGGTAAAATGGCATGAATTGTTGCTTTCTGTTCCCCGTCTCTGAGGCTGATTGCCACCCAATCGCCTACGGCTGGAAAGTCTTGGCGTCCAGTTGCTTGGTATCGAAGTTTACCTGTAACTTCTGCGGGGAGTTCGCCGTGTTCGGTGTAGAGAATGTAGGTCGTTTTATGTTCCAGGGCAATTCGACCAACCGTGTAGCCGTCTCGCCATTGACTATTGAGGCTGTTGGCAAAAAACTGGCTCCAGCCTAATAATTCTAAGTTCATTGGTTTCCTCAATGTGTGTTGCTTGTACCAAGCAAGGCGCACAGAGGAATTGTGTTGTCAGTTTTCTAGGACGCATGATCGCACAAAAAACTCTGTGACTGCCTTGGGTTGTGTTTTTAAGGTTGTGGGAGTTGCGATCGCTACAATCTCAGCCATAGTTTTTCTCCTTTCGTTTCAGCAAAAAAGCCGTCAGGAACCCCCCGCTGTCCTGACAAGGCAGCGCTGGGTTATTGACTAGGTCTTTAGAATGGATTGCTCTACTATACTACAAGTAGGTTACAAGTTTCCAATCTTGAATTCTGATTAATCTTCAAGTACGGCTCTAACCGCAGGTACAAACACCTAACTAATCCTTTTTCTTTTTACCTTTTTCCTTGTCCTTTTTCTTTTTGCCCAACTTTTTGCCTTTAGTTTGTTCTGCTGCTCTTAAAATTAAGTTCCGGTTAACCGTTTGGATGCCAGTGTGTTCGTAGTAGTTGGTTGACATGTCGAGAAAACCAGCTAGATAGTCCAACTTGTCATCGGCAATGTGCATAAACTGCTGCAAGTGGCTCACTACGTTTTCTCTCGTCAAGCTGCGAGAGGCGACTAAATTTCTCATCCAGCCTTGAACTGAGGCAAAACTCTCACCAATAAAGCCCAATTTTCCAGCCGTATTGCCCCCCGGAATGGCGCTGTTGATACTCTGGAATGTTGTATTTCTTTCTAATTCTGCGGTGTTCAGTTGACTGAGAATGGATTGAGCTTTAATGATGAAATTGGGACCGAGGGGAATCAATCCATCGACGGCAACTAGGGCAGCCATGCGCATTACAGACTCGTTATGGTAGTTAGTCAAGGCAGTCCTAAAGGCTTCAATACTCGTTGGAATCCCGTGCAGTCGGCAAAATGCAATTAACTCGACTGCGACTTTTAAGCACAAGTCAATGGTTTGAACGGTGTCCGCTTTGGGAGTCAACTGGTTTAAAAAACCCAGAAAACTGATTTTCTCGCTAACTTTGTTCGCGAGTGCTGCTGCACCGAGGGCATTATCAGCCCGGTCAATCGTTTGGTAAAGCCATAGGGTTTGTTGATAGACTTCAGAGGGGTCTTTGTATAGCGCGATCGCTCTCTCGCCAATTTCCTCAATCAAGTCCTTGTCCGTCACACCCGTAACCGCCCGAATGGTGTTTTCAAACCCCACCAAATTTTGCCACTCACCCGGGACGACAAAATCGAGCGATCGCAACATGTAAACGGTCATGTTGTTGGTGGGCAGGTTATCGACCAATTTAGAGATAGACTGGCTCACGGATGCACTCCCTTCTTAAGCTAATGCGGATGTTAGGCATAGTAGTCCCAACTGATGCCATTTACCCATGGTAACTATTCCTTAGAATATGGCTTGACGAGTTACCTCATGAAGGTGGAGTACAACACCGTTCGTCCTGAGAACAGACAAGTGACATCCTCCAACACTAAATCAAAAATTATAGTGTTGGCTTCGCATCAGTCCTTTGCTTTCGTGGAGGTTCCGACAACCCCAAAACGGTGGATGTTATAGCGATTCTCGGTTGATTGGGATACACCAAGATTAAGGAGTCGTAGGAGCGGGTTTCACCGAGATATCTGCTTGCCACGGCTCAGTCCAATAAACCCGCCCGTACTCCAATCATTTGAGAACCGCTATATGCCAGTTGCGTAAGTCCTGAAATCCGTGTTGTGTGCTCCTGAATTCTGAACTAGGTGTATTCCAGCTAACTGAGACAGCTATAGTCTTAAGTATCCGAATCAATCAACGCTTTAATGACTCGGACTTTAGCTTGAGAGACTTTAGACTCCGGCATCGAGTTAGTTGAGCCGATAAAATATTCTCCTGTGGGCAGATAGTGTAAGGCTAATTCTGGGTAAGTGATAATTTCCCAATCTTTGTAAATTTCACTCTTCTCTTGATCGTGCTCAGGACGATGACGTTCATAGCACCAACCCGCTTCCATTAACTTTTCTGGTAAAGATGACATAGGGGAGTCTCTCACTCCTTGTAAAGAATATTGGTATTGGTCAGGAGTTCGTGAGGCGCTGGTAGAGTTCCCCTGGATGGAACCGAAATACGGTAACTTGCTACTACACCGTAACATTAGTTTTTAGGATTGAGAATTTATAGCAAAAGGCAGAGGGCTCCAGGGCAGTGGTTCGACAGGCTCACCAATCGGGCAGAAGGCTTATTACTAATACGTGGTTGTTTCAGTCGTTAAATTTGTCCTAACCTTTATAGCGACAGCTATACAGTTCCTGCTCAATCCTTGATGCGCTTTTCCAAATACTGACCATTATCTCCCGTGCTGGTGGGCAGCAGAGGATTGGTCAGTCTTTGGAAGA
>JAIUYC010000865.1 GCA_020216575.1 Coleofasciculus sp. S288
AAATTGTAAACCCACCTTCTAACGGCTATGGTTCGGCATAGATTCGAGGCGGGTATCTATCTGTGGTAAGCGGGTTTACCTGTATTGTGGGCTACGGTTACGCCCTCTTGGTCAAACCTGCCCCTACAACTAGATGTTTTGTGGCTTCTGTTGTCGCAGCTACTGGGTTGACTTTGGCGTTATCTGATACTTGTATTTGTTTCATTTCCTGGACTTTGAGCAGGATTAAGTACTCGTAGAACGCCTGCAAGGTACACCAAGCAAATCCTGCTTGCCCATCTAAGATGCCGCCTAAGAAGAAATACATGTAAACCCAGCGTATCAGGGGTCTGAAGGGCAGGCGCAGGGATAAGTCTTTAAGAGCACGCCGTCTTTCCACTTCCGTGCGACCAAAGAATAGATTCCACCAATTCACGCTTCCCTGTTCTAACTGAAGTATTGTTTCAGCTGCTTCGTCAGTGGAGTAGCGGTTGTGTTTTTCAATCCAGCGGCTTAACCCTTTACCAGAAGTGTAGTGGGGATAGGTTTCTTTCAGAAAACTTGTGGAACCGTTGCAAACTTCTCGTTCTGTATGACCATAGTCAGTGAACCAAACTTTCCCTTTCTGGAATAGGCGCATTTGGTAGCGGGGATACTGGGTGCTGTGGCGAATCCATTTCCCCATGAACATCACCTGTTCTGCTACATAATAGCCAATGGCATCTTGACGCTTAGCTGCCTCGATACATTCTTGGAATAACTCTGGGGTCATTCGCTCATCGGCTTCTAGAATGTAGATCCATTCGTACTTGGTGGGAATCGATTCTAGCATCCAAGTGCGCTGCTTGCCGTGGCTTTCAAATTTGTGCTGCACAACGCGGATGGGATAGCAGGAGGCAATTTCAACCGTGCGATCGCTACTGAAAGAATCTACTACAATCACGTCATTAGACAGGAGAGCAGATTCAATACAAGGGGCAATGTCTATTTCTTCGTTATAAGTAAGGATGTAAATTGAGAACATAATTAGCTTTTAGCGGGTGGCATTAACGATAAACTTATGAGGACTTTATAGCGTTATAAAATGTAGTGATACACCCGTATTTTTACTAGAATTATTGAGTAAGACTTGGGGATTTATCCGTAGAATTTACAGATATTAGCAGTTGTAGCGAATATTGAAGCTTTAATTCAGTGGTTTTCTTGCAGAGTTTTTTATCTGAATCATATGCTTAATAGTTTTGCATGTTTCTTTTTGAGAAGACCCAGATAGACGGCGATGTTTATTGAATTTTCATAGTTAAAGCTTTAATTTTAAGATTTGATAAAAAAACAACAGCAGCTTGTACTTTCAAGCTGCTGTTAGCTACCCTCTATTTCTTTGTCAAGAGCATACACTCGTTGAATTTACACTTGAACTGTTAATTGCTAGAAGCCTGGACAAATCCTAAGGTCAAGCTGTCCTTAGCGAGGAAGTGACCCAAGTGGTAGGCTCGTTCCTCAGTCTTCAAGAGAATTGTTTCGTACAGATAGCGAGTGGCGCGATCGCCTAAGCTCTCTGCTTGCCCTGCTTGACGGCGAATTAACTGAATAATCGCTTGCTCTGCTGTTAAGTCATGTTCCACCATTTGACGACAAGGAAAGACACCATCCGATTCGGGTGTCCAGCAGCATAGTTGTGCCAGAGTGTTAAAGCTAGCTGCCGGAATGCCTCCTAGTCCATTCAATCGCTCTCCGATATCGTGAACGTGTCCCTGAACTTCTTCGTAGCTTTCGCTAAAAAACTGGTGTAACGAATAAAACTCAGCACCCTCCACCACGAAATGATGCTTTTGGTATTGCAGGTAAAGTGCTTGGAAACTTGCTAAAGCAATGTTTAGCCCTTCACAAATTGGTGCGGTGACATTGCGCTCCAACAAGACTGGATTGTCGTAGACTTCCCCAAAGCTACGTAGTAAACCCTGAGTTTCTGACATGGTCGTGTTCCTCTCATTAGGCAGGCTTTATTGCCAGATACCAAAGTGTAACACGCTAACTCAGAAATTTCACCAAAGTCAACGGAAGCCTTAATGAAGGCTGATTTCTGGCTCGCTGAGTGTCTGGATTCTGCGAGAGGAAGTTTAGGAAATTTGACCCGATTAGTTGAGAATTTTTAGCATTTGATTTATATAGTAGTGTAGCAGGGTAGACAAATAAAAACACGTTTTACCGTCACAGTCCTCCGAAAATCTTGAGGGACTTGCTGAAGCTACTAATGATAAATTGTCGCATTTTTGAGGCCAAATGAATCCATCCAGTTTCCAACCTGAAGCCGATCAAGAACAAGAGATTGAAATTAGCTGGGCAGACCGATGGCAGGTTTACCACCGCCTGCAAGAGTTAGAAATTCCCTCTCAGTGCGGGGCTAATCAGCCGTTGTGTGCTCAAATTAATAACGTTGTTGCAGCGATTCAACTTTGGAGCGTTGTGAGACAGCTAACAGTCCCGCGTCGAGAGTTGGCGTCTTGGCTGGAGCAATGCTGGAAGATTCGAGGTTAGGGAGTTATGAGTTATGAGTTTTATTAAATCTGTTTAATCAACGCAATCCATAATAAAATCCCCATACTCCCCATCTGTCTATCAATCCTAGCTAGGGAGAATCAATTGAAGTTGATATTCAAGGGTCCATGACCAAACCAGCAATTCTACATTTAGAGGGCGTCACCAAGCAATTTGAGCAAACGACCACCCCAGCAGTTGCCAATGTCACACTGACGTTGCATCAGGGGGATTTGATAGGATTACTCGGGCCTTCTGGCTGCGGCAAAACGACGTTGCTGCGAATCGTTGCAGGGTTTGAGCAACCCCAGTTAGGAACTGTGGTACTTGCAGGACGCCCAGTTGCGGGTTCGGGGTATTGGGTACCTCCGGAACAGCGAGACACGGGGATGGTGTTTCAAGACTATGCACTGTTTCCTCACCTGAGTGTGGCAGAGAATGTTGCGTTCGGGCTAAAAAAAAGGAAAGAGAGGAAAACAGGGGTATCGGTGAAGGAAAATACACAAGAGGCGATCGCATTAGTCGGATTAGCAGGACTGGAAAAGCGCTACCCCCACGAACTTTCAGGGGGGCAACAGCAGCGAGTGGCTCTTGCCCGTGCCTTAGCACCGCGCCCTGCAATGATTTTATTGGACGAACCCTTGAGCAATCTCGATGTCCAAGAACGCTTGCGGTTGCGCCAAGAAGTGCGATCGATTCTCAAAGAAACTCGAACCTCTGCGATTTTTGTCACCCACGACCAAGAAGAAGCG
>JAIUYC010000866.1 GCA_020216575.1 Coleofasciculus sp. S288
AAAACAGAGAGTTACGCTAAGCTCAGGATGCTTACTGAGATTACGTTATGACTGTTCCTACCCTTTTGGATAGTAGACCCTCTCGGCTGAGAAACTTTGCCTACAAAGACTCCTAAGTTGATACCCCCCTCAAGAGACTACTCCCATGAAAATTCTGCTCGTAGAAGACGATGAGCCAACGGCTTGGGCGCTAAAGGAAACGCTTAGTACCCATCACTACATCGTCACCATTGCGACCGATGGACAAACTGGACTGGAACTAGCGCAAGCGTTTACTTACGACTTGCTCCTGCTAGATGTACTCGTCCCCAAAATGGACGGCATAACGCTTTGTCGGCATCTGCGCTCAAAAGGCTATCAGAGTCCGATTCTTTTACTGACAGCTCTAGACACCAGCACCGATCGCGTCATGGGCTTGGATGCTGGTGCAGATGATTATGTCGTCAAGCCAGTTAATCTAGAAGAGCTGACAGCTCGCATTCGTGCCTTATTGCGACGGGGAAATTCCACATTACCGCCTGTCATCACTTTGGGAGAGCTACGATTTGACCCTGGTGCTGGCGAGGTCAGCTATGGAGGGAAACTCCTGCACCTGACTACCAAGGAGTACACTTTACTGGAGTTTTTTCTCCTAAATCCCCGGCGTGTTTTTAGCCGGAGTGCGATAATAGACCGTCTTTGGCCTGATGAAGAGTTACCTGAAGAAGGTACCGTCACCACTCATATCAAGAGCTTACGGAAAAAATTAAAAGCGGCAGGGGCAACCGCAAACTTCATTGAGACAGTGTATGGCTTGGGGTATCGGCTTAAGTCCTTATCGGAACCGCAAAAGTCTGTTTCTTCTGCCCCATCTACGGGCACTGGGGAGGCTGGGAGAGCTGGGGGAGTTGGGGAACCTGGGGAAATTCTTCCTTTGAGTGCTACTCGGCATGAGATGGATAAAGAGCCACAAGAGCAGCAGGTTATTGATTCAGTTTCTCAGCTTTGGGAGAAGTTTAAAGGCACATTTACCGCTCAAGTTGAAGTGCTAGAGCAAGCTGCCCAGATCCTATCAGAGGGCAGGTTAACGATTGAATTGCAGCAAAAAGCCAAGCAAGAAGCCCACAGGTTAGCCGGTTCGCTGGGAATTTTTGGTTTTGCAGAAGGTTCAAAGTTGGCAAGATGTCTCGAACGATTGCTCGAAACTGAGGGAACAATAGGACAAGAGCAAGCCTTGCCAATCTCAGAACTGCTTGGGTTGCTCAAACAAGCGATCGAGAAAAAACCATCGACAACTCCCGTTACCCCTACCTCCCCAGCTCCCTCAGCTCCCTCAACTTCCCCTGCTCGGATGCTAGTAATTGATGATGATGTGGCACTGATTGAGCGGCTCAAAGGTGAAGCTACTGCCTGGAATATACAGATAGACGTTGCTTCAGACCTGAAGACAGCGAGGGAAGCGATTGGCTTTGCTAGTGCGCCAAATGCGATCGCATCCACTCCTCCCGATATCATTCTGCTAGACCTCACGTTTCCCGCTTCAATCGAGAATGGTCTGACTCTGCTGGCGGAACTGGCTACCAAGACTCCTCAAATTCCAGTTATAGCGTTCACAAGTCAGGATAGCCTGAGCGATCGCGTGGAAGTAGTTCGTCTGGGAGGTCGCGCCTTTTTACACAAACCCGTTTCAACCGAGCAGATTTTTCAGACCGTTACCCAGGTACTCAATCGAGTTCGTCCTGTTGAAGCCAAAGTCATGGTCGTCGATGATGACCCAATCGTACTGGCTACTGTGTGCAGCTTGTTGAAGCCTTGGGGAATGGATGTTACAACTTTAGAGAATTCGCAACGGTTTTGGGAAGTGCTCTCAGCAGAAGCTCCAGACCTGCTAATTTTAGACCTAGAGATGCCAAAATTCAGTGGAATTGAGTTATGTCAAGTGGTGCGGAATGACCCGCAGTGGAGCGAGTTACCTATCCTATTCCTTACCGCCCACACCGAGAAAGACGCGATAAACCAGGCATTTGCAGCGGGCGCAGACGACTATATCAGTAAGCCGATTGTCGAACAAGAGTTAGTTACCCGAATTGTTAACAGACTGGAGCGAGTTCACTGGCGGCAAAAACGAGTTCATTAAGCTCATTCCACGACTGAAGTACGGGAGACGAGAGCGTGAGTATAGCAATCCGTGTAGGAGTTGCAAACACCTCACCCTTGTCCCTCTTGTTCACGAATCAAATAGGACTGCTATAGGAACCGTTCCGCCATTACACAAAATGTCTCCTGGATTTGCACTAATACCTTTGCCATCTTCAGAAGTTCTTCATTTTTTTTTCCTAACGTTAGGACAGCACTGATTCAATAACTAACTCGACCTGAAGTGAAGCAACGGAGTGCATTTGTCCTGTACGAAGAAAAGTTGTATGGATGAACACAACAAAACGAATTTTGATTATTGATGATGAAGTTCACATTCGAGAAGTGGTGCAAATCTGCTTGGAGACGCTAGTCAGTTGGGATGTCCTGTCAGCAGCTTCTGGTCGAGAAGGGTTGATCAGGGTACAAGCAGAGCAACTGGATGCCATCCTCCTAGATGTGATGATGCCGGAAATGGATGGATTAGTTGTCTTGCGAGAGCTTCGGTCTAATCCCGTTACTCAACCCATCCCAGTGATTTTGTTGACGGCTACGGCACACAGGCTTGACCAGCAACAGGTGTCCGAGTTGGGAGTCCGAGGGGTAATCGCCAAACCCTTCAACCCCATTACTCTTCCTCACCAAATTTCACTTGCTCTGGGTTGGGACTTGGAGCCTCTAATAACCTGTTGTGCTTGAATTTGCATATCTTCGGGGCTAGTAATGGGTAATGGGTAATGGGAAAGAAAAACATTACAGAGCAAAAACTTCATCAATTCCCAATTCCCAATTCCCAATTCCCAATCACCAGTCATCAATTACCAAAAAGTTCAACTTCTATGCGTGACAGGTTACTAATCTAAGCCGTCATGAGCAACGCGCCCAAGTCTAGTTGTCCTTCAAAGAAAGCAGAAATCATGATGACAAATGAAGAATTGCTACTCAGTAAAGCCCTAAATAGTCAGTCACAACAAGCCCTTGAGTATGAAGTCTTGCTGAAACAGTTCGCGGACAATTTACGCGATCAACTCGATGAGAGTCAGATTATGGAAACAGCCATGATGGAATTAATCAAGGCTTTGAAGGTTGGTTATTTTAATAACGTTCATGGTTCAGATGCCCCTAACGTTGCTACCACTTCATTATCATTCAT
>JAIUYC010000867.1 GCA_020216575.1 Coleofasciculus sp. S288
GGGGCGTCGTCTCGCTCCCCTTCTCCAATGACGATGCGACCCCGCATGTGAATTTTATTCATTCGCTCCCGCATAGCTTCTACAGCTACTTGGTCGGCTGTGTTTTTATCCCCTTTCCCCATCCAGCGGGAAGAGGCGATCGCAGCCTGCTCAACAACTTCAATAATTTCTAAACCCAGTGTATTTTCCACGACACCCGTGCTCCCAAGTGCTTGATTTTGCGACGTTTCAACTGTCTCTTCACCGTTCTTAAGTCTATCAGAGGTGATACCCCTAAAGGAAGTCCTTGCTGAGAGTGGTGTTAAGTTTTACTGCGATTCGTGCAGTATTCTTCAGCTCTACGCCAAAAAAGCCTGATTTTATTATGGTCTAGACTGTACCTGCTGGCCGAGTGTATTGCTATTTGTTAAATTCTGGGAAGGCTAGGGTAGATCCCTGAGGAAGAGAGTCCCCAACCTGCAAGATGGAAATTTCTCTGCTCAGCGACCTAACACCTATCAACTTGAGTAGGAGCGTTCAATTCAATAACCGACTCGGCTGGCATTCGATTAGGCTCTTGGGGTGGAGTATCGTTGGCAGAACTACTCTGCATCGAATCCTGGTCTTCTCTAACCTTTCGCACTACTACCAAAGCTTCTTTAATCACGACGGCTGTCGGCACTGCTACAACGACTCCCAATAATCCTCCCACTCGTGCCCCCATCAGGATAGAGATGAAGATCCAGAAAGGATTTAAGCCTGTTACGCTGCCAAATACTCTGGGAGCGATTAAATTCTCAACAATTTGCTGCACAATCAGTGCCACAGCCAGCACTTGAAAGGCCGAGCCAATGTCTCGCAGCGCCACCAGTAGAGTCACCAGTCCTATCCCGACAGAACCGCCGAAGGGAACCAGCGCCATTACTCCGATGGTTAAGCCAAAGAGCAGACCAAACGGTACTTTCAGGAATACAAACAGCGAAATTAACCCCGAAGCCATACAGGTAGCGAGAATTAGCTGTCCGATAAAGTAGTTTTGGAAGCTCAATCGCACAGTATTTGAGAAGGGCTGCTGAATGCGAGTGGGCAGCCACTCAATTAAGCTACCCCATACCTCGCGACTGTGCTGAAGCAAATAAAACGTTGAAACGACGGTTAACAATACGTCCAGCAACCGCGTAAAAGTAAACACCGCCAGATTCAGAGTCAGATTCAGGGCTGTAGATGCGATCGTTTGCAACTGCCCTTTGAGCCGGTCATTAATTTGAGCAATAACACCATCTAGGCTAATCGGCCAGCCTAAACCCTCAATGCGATCGTCCAGCATCATTAGCTGGCGCTGTCCGGAGTCGAACCATTCTGGTAAACGGGCTACAAGCTGTTGTGCCTGAGCAATAGCCAGGGGCAACAGCGTCACCCCTAATGCCAGTAAGAGCAACAGCGTAACCAAAAAAACAAAGATTGCCGCTTGCCCTCGCCGGACTCCCCTTGCCTCTAACCAGCTGACGGGATAGTTCAGCAGGAAAGACAGCAGAGATGCCACAAACACAATGACAAACAGCGATTGAAAATAACCGAAAATTTCGGAGAACGCCCAAGCATTCAACACCGCAAGCGGCGCAAAGAGAGCGATCGCTAGTAGACGCGATAGGGGAGTTAGCGATTCCCACAAGAGAAGTAGCCTATTTTTGGGCGTGGATGACCCAGGACTAACCATGAACCCATCTCAACTTAGACAGAGTGATATTGGTTATTATCCTGAATATCAAGACAATGAGTATTTATCCTCTACCTGAGAAATGATGTTTAATGGGGCAAGGGCGAATCTAATGAAGTGAAGAGTTTTACCGCGAACTCACAGACTTGACACCTGCCCACCACTAATCTCCCCATGAAGCGGGGGTTAAGGATGGACTTATTGCCATTTGGCGATCGCTTGCCATATTAACTTATGAAGAGCCAAAAGTTTTAACGGAACGTGTAAACGACATAGAGTACGTCTTTCCCCAAAAAACTGATAAATTCTGGACAGCCGAGTTGCCTTGTGCACCAGAACCCATCACTCAAAACATAAAGCTTCGCAATCCAGTGCAGGGAATTGAAGCAGGGTTTATTCAGGTACAATAAGCCTTGGTGGAGTTTCTCAGTCTCGGAGTCCTCTAAATCCTACCCAAACCAAGGTGTGTTTAACTGCCCCACTTAATTTGATAAGGCTGAGTGTTCTTTTCTAAGCATGTCGCGATCTAGGCTAGATAAAGTACACAAAATCTGTTAAGAAAAAGAAAATGCTTGACTTTCTCAATCCTCTTTTAGGGCGTCATCCAGAACGTGTCAAAGCCAACGTCGAAATCTATACCTGGCAAACTTGCCCGTTCTGCATCCGCGCCAAGATGTTGCTCTGGTGGAAGGGTGTCAAGTTCACCGAATATAAGATAGACGGGGATGAAGCAGCTAGAAATAAGATGGCTGAACGTGCTAATGGACGCCGAACAGTCCCGCAGATTTTTATCAATAACCAGCACGTTGGTGGATGCGACGATCTCTATCAGCTAGACACAGAAGGAAAGTTAGACCCCCTGCTGGTAAGCTGTTAGGCATTTAATTTGCTAGTTTAAACTAACGGGGAAACGGGGGGAGGGGGAGATGGGGAGAGGGATTGATGGTTTTTCCCAAAATCTGAAAGCATGCAATTTAAATGCGCATTGGCTTACATCCCCCTGCATAAAAGCTTGGTTGAAATTCCGCCACCGCCAATTGATGACCCCATTTATCTCGTCCACCGACACTGGATGAGTCAAGCGATCGCACTGGCTCAAGCCGCAGGTGAAGCGGGTGAAGTGCCAGTCGGTGCTGTTGTCGTTGACGGCGAAGGGAACTTGATTGCTGCGGCTGAAAACCGACGAGAGCGAGACAACGATCCTACGGCTCATGCTGAAATTCTCGCTCTCCGGGCGGCGGGCCAAACTCTGCGAAGTTGGCACTTGAACCACTGCACACTCTACGTCACTTTAGAGCCGTGTCCTATGTGTGCGGGTGCGATCGTCTTGGCACGGCTGGGGCTTCTTGTCTATGGAGTGGACGATCCGAAAACTGGCACAATCCGCACTGTTGCCAATATTCCTGACAGCGCTTGCTCGAATCATCGACTGCCAGTTCTAGCCGGAATTTTGGAATCTGCCTGCCGCCAGCAGCTACAATCTTGGTTTGCCCAAAGGCGTTTGAGAGGGGCAGGGGCTAGCCCCTAGTCTCTTCTTGAGCGCGAATGACAAAGCCAAATCTCTCTCATGAC
>JAIUYC010000868.1 GCA_020216575.1 Coleofasciculus sp. S288
CTTGCTCCCTTACTTCCAACTCCAGAGGGAGGGGTTGCGGCTACCGTTAGCTGGGATGTTTTTTCTAGGTGGGACAGTTCCCAGTACAAGCAAATTGTTACCTCGGGTTACGAATATATCGATGACAGCAAGGGGTATAACATCGTCTTTTTTCCCCTATTTCCCGTAGTGATTCGTGCTGTGATGGCTCTTGGCTTGCCGTTTGAAGTCGCGGGTACGCTGGTCAATAATTTAGCGTTTTTGGGTGCGCTGATAGTTCTGTACCTGTGGGTAGAAGAACGTCATAGTAGAGGAGCGGCTCGATGGGCAACGGCAGCTTTGGCTTGGTGTCCGTTCTCTTTATTCGGGACTGTAATTTACACGGAAGGGCTGTTCTTACTGTTAAGTACAGCAGCGTTGCGAGCTTTCGACAAACAGCAATATCTTTGGGTTGCTATCTGGGGAGCACTTGCCACAGCGACTCGTCCGACGGGTATGACGATTATCCCAGCGTTTTTGATTGTGGCTTGGAAAGAACGCCGACCTGCGATCGCCTATTTTGCCAGCCTAGCTGCCGGTACTGGACTACTTCTCTATACTCTCTACTGCGGGATTCAGTTTGGAAACCCCTTAGCCTTTATCCTTAACCAACGAGGATGGCAACCTCAACAAGCGTTTCATGGCCAAGGATGGTTGAAGATGCTGGTGCAAATTTCGGCAGGTTCAGCGAACTGGAAAAGCGGTTCGATTATAGACCCTTGGCATCCACTATTGTTTATACTGATTTGCGGCTGCGGTTATCTTTTGTGGCGCTTCCAAACAAGGCTTGGTTCCGTCGAAACAGGCTATGGCGTTTGCTTCTTAATAGTACTCCTATGGCTCCTGGCAGGCGCTCCGTTAATTAATGCAGTTATGGTTTTTGGAGGTGCTTATTTACTCTGGCATCTGCGTGCTAAACTCAGACCCATTGTGGTTGCCTATGGTTTTTGCAGCTTGGCATTCATCCTGAGTACAGGCAGGACTTCCTCAGCGGAGCGTTACGCTTACGGTACTGTATCGCTAGCGATCGCACTGGGTGTGTTGCTGGCTCGCTACCCTCGTTGGGGATATGCAACAATGGGCTTTTTCACGTTATTACTTGCCAGCCTTTCTGTTCGATTTGCTCAGCACCTGTGGGCAGGATAGGAGGACTGGATGCCCTTGCCAAAGCCTATTCGTCAGTTAAAAATTAACAGTTTAACTTGGATGATTGGCGGGAGTTCTCTGCTCTTGTTCGTGTGTAGCAGTATCCGGCACGCCTTGTTTGAATCAAGCGCCTGGGATTTGGGAATTTTTGACCAGGCCGTTTACTTAATTAGCCAGGGAAAACCGCCAATATCTTCTTTTATAGAGTTTCATATTCTTGGCGACCATGCGGCGTGGGTGTTTTATCCTCTTGCGTTGCTATACAAGATTTACCCCGATGTTCACTGGTTGTTTGCTGTACAAGCGATCGCCTTATCTTTAGGCGCACTGCCAACTTGGTATCTTGCCCGTCAGGCAGGATTGAAGGAAGCGCAAGCAACAACGATGGCAGTGGTGTATCTGCTGTATCCGTTGATATTTAACGTCAATTTGTTTGACTTTCACCCAGAAGTCATGGCATTACCCGCACTCTTGGGGGCAATTTTAGCCGCACGATTGGGTCGGGTTTTGTGGTTTTCTGTGGCTATCTTCTTTATTTTGGGATGTAAGGCAGTCTTGGCCTTGACGGTAGCCGCAATGGGGGTTTGGCTACTGGTTTTTGAAAAGACGGGTGAGTCAACCAAGCGGAATGCGATCGCCCTTATCGCGATCGTTGCGGGTGTTGCCTGGTTCCTGATTGCCACTCAGCTAATTATCCCCTCTTTTAGCGGGACAGAAGCGTTAGCCCTGAATCGCTATGCTTACTTAGGAAACTCGGTGCTGGAGATTGGCAAAAATCTGCTACTCAAACCAGGATTAGTGTTAGGAAACGTGTTCTCGTTGGATACGCTGGAATATCTCGGACTGTTGGTTTTGCCCGTGATTTGGGGACTTTCACCGCAACACTTGACGCCATTAGTGGGAGCGATTCCCACGCTGCTGCTCAATATTCTCTCTGAATCCCCAGCCCAACGAAACCTGGTACACCAATATTCGTTACCCATATTGCCTTTTCTGGTGGTGGCAGCGATCGCAACACTTGCCTCTGGCAGGGGATGGCTGCAAAACAGACGATGGGTAATCCTGTGGTCATTCGTAGCTTTCCTAGCTTTAGCCAAATATGGGTATTTTGGGTCAATTTATTTAGATTCCCTGGATACGTGGCAAGCAACGCGGGATGCGATCGCGTATATTCAACCCCATGGCAGTGTTTTAACTCCTCCTCAAGTTGCCCCCCATTTAACTCATCGACCAATAGTTAAGGTGGCAATTACGGGTTCCGAGTCGGCTAAGTTATCCGAGTTTGAGTATGTCTTGCTCAATCTCCGCCATCCTGGTTTTGGGAGTACGCCTCAAGTCGCAGCCACCTTGCTAGAACGACTCAAAACGATGCCAGAGTTTCAATTAACCTATCAAAGTGATGATGTCTATTTGTTTGAGAAAAGGTCTTAATAAAAGTAATTAGGACAACAGGAGAGATTGAAATGGCATACCCACCAGCACCCTGGACACTACAAGGTCACGCACTTCAAACCTTCCAGTTACTCGATGTTGAGCGAGTACGCCCTTTAATTCCTTCAGAATTGGAAATCGTCCAAGTATTGCCCGGAAAGACAGTAGGTGGGATTTATCTGTCTTATTACGGTTCCGGTTCCGTGATGGAGTACAGCGAATTGATTGTCAATGCCGCTATGGTGCGCTACACCGGCAAGGTCGGGGCTTGGGTGTCTCACATCTATGTAGACAATCCTGATTCAGTTGCTGGCGGTCGAGAAATTTGGGGACTGCCGAAGGAACTCGCTGAGTTTAGATGGGAGAAGGGCAGTAGCGGCACCGCAGGCTATGAGAATCGCGTTATTGTCCGTCAAGGAGAACAGACGCTGTGCCGCTTCAGCTACAACCAACCCAGCTTCGGGTTACCGGTGCCGATTGGCGGAGATGTCTTTAGCACGCTGTCGAATTCTATTCTCTTGTTCAAAGGTGAGCTTAAGTCTCAAGTCGGGGTAGTGGGTAGCAAGCTGCTAATCCCTATTGACAGCCCGTTTGCTAGCCTAGACTTAACTCAACCGTGGTTAACCATTTACTGCGATCGCCTGCATCTGGTTGCTGGTGTGCCGATTGCC
>JAIUYC010000869.1 GCA_020216575.1 Coleofasciculus sp. S288
ATTGGTCTTTTCCATAAGGTTCATAGGATGTGCCTTTTATGAACAATAATACTCACCACCACCGAAGCAATTGGATGTCACTGCTAGTTTTGATGGGGTCAGATTTACCTCGTGCAGGGAAAGCAGAAATTTTTCATTACCTCCCTTGCCTCTGCAAAGAAGAGAGGGAGGTTGTTGTTAGTCAACTCTTTCTGCTTTTCCTGTACTAGGGATTCACCCAGTGAATTTTGACAAGTATTTAGTTCTGTTTTCCTAGTACCTTATCACCGCATCGTTTTACCAACCTCTAGCTGTGGTTTGATAGCCAATCAACTTGTAGACGAGCTTAGCCGCCGTAAATTGAGAGACGACAGAATCAACAATAGGTGCGAGTTCCATTACATCGCAGCCAATGACCTGATGAGTTTCAAACACTCGCCGCAAAAATGTCATGAGTGCGTACCAGTTTAAGCCACCAGGTTCTGGCGTTCCGACACCGGGAATCAGTGACGGGTCGATGCCGTCTACATCAATGGTAATAAAGACTCGTTCGGTCGGGATAGTTGAGATCGCTCGTTCTATCCAGTTTGGATCGCTGGCCATCTCTCGCGCCCACATGACTGGGATTTGTTTTGCCTTAACCAAGTCTGCCTCTTCTTTGCAAACACTGCGGATGCCGACAGGTAGCGTTGGCAACCCCATATCCAAAACTCTGCGCATCACGCAGGCGTGGTTGTGAATTGAGCCTTCGTACTCGTGGCGCATATCGCCGTGAGCATCGATTTGAATCACCGTGAAGGGTTCTGGGGAGGCGAGGCGGTAGGCATCGACAATGCCAGCAGTGATGCTGTGTTCACCACCTAGGGCAATTACGAACTTGCCATCTTGAATCAGCTGAGATACTGTCTCACGGGTGACTTGGAGCATCTCTTCCGACGAAATCAGTCCCTCGTGGCGCGTATCTGCGATCGCACAGTGAGTGTAAATTCGGGCATCCCAACACGTTTCCCGGTCTAGTTCATCATCGTAGTATTCTAATTGCGGGGATGCTTCTAGGAGCGCGTCGGGTCCATTCTCACAACCTTTTCGGTAAGTGGTCGTCGCCTCGTAGGGAATCGGTAAAATGACTACTCGCGACGCTTCATAAGACGCCTTAATTTCAGAGCCAAGAAATGGCACAACAGAGGTAGAGGTTTGCACCAACATCAAGGGAACACCAAAAGAATTCACAAAAACTTATCGTGACATAATTTTCTGGAAAGCGGCAAAGGAAAATTTTTTCAACGCTCGCTTCACTTAGACTCTAGGGCTAGATGCAGTGGTCTAACACTTCGTTCCAGTAAACGGAACGGACTGAAGACTTTGATAACGCAATCCTCTGAAGATTTACAGGGATTCTAAACTCGTTTTAGCTTCTCGAGCAACTTGCTCGACGCTATCATTTGCTAGAGTTTCTAGAGTTGGACGAGTTTGTGCTCCTCCCAGTCTTCCTAGTGCTTGCGCGACTCGGTAGCGAACTTGCCAGTCTGGGTTAGTGGCATAGGGAGTCAACAGGGATACGGCACGGACATCGCCTAATTCACCCAAAGAACTAATCGCCGCCATTTGGATGAGGCTGGTGTCGGAAGAAAGAGCCTCTTGTAGGAGTTCAAATCCTCGCGGATCGCCCAGTTCTCCCAAAGTGGCGATAATACTAAACTGAACGAGCCACTCTGAAGACTGGTGATAAACCCGTTGCAAATCTTCATACGCTTGTGTGAGCTTCAATGCCCCCATCGCGTCAGCAGCCGCTGCCTGGACATCAGGTTCAGCGTCGTTTAAAAGGCGATCGCGCAATAGTGTTAAAGTCTTTTGCAAATCCTGATTTCCTAGCGTATCCAGTTGGCTTACTGCCGCATAGCGGACACGAGTATTGTTATCCGTAACGACTGGCTGAATTAGCTCATATGCCACGGAGGGTTCTAGCTGGCGTAGCTGGTTGATTCCACTGATGCGCTGACCAAAATCCTCTGAACTCAGCAGTTGTTGAACAGACTCACGAGTAACACTCATTGGCTTTTGTTAGTTATTAACGATGTTTTTGTTCGTTATTGATGCTTTTTTAAGCAATGACACGAGGCAGCGATTGTCACTTGGTCAAAATCCGAGTTAACACTGCACGCTTTCATGCATTGAATCAGGAATTCCATCCTCAGGGCAAGGCGGATTGAAGTTACCCCATCACTGCTCAAACTCAGTTGCCATTGCCCGCACAATATCCCCAGGGGTAAGAATACCAATCACCTTCCCAGTATCATCAACTACTGCCAGTCGTCGGATTGATGTTTCCTGCATCAGTTTGGCAGCTTTCCGCAACGGTTGATCAGGTTTAACAGTGACTGCGTTAGTACTCATCACTTCCCCAACCGTTTGTCCGAGTGCCTTGTGGAGTTCTTGCTCGTGACGGACAGGGTTTTCCAAGTAAATCACGCTGTCTAGGAACATGACGTAAAGGGGTGGCTCTACTCCAGTTTCTTGCCACAACAAATCCGTTTCTGAAATGACACCCACCAACTTGTCCGCTTTATCTACTACCGGTAAACCGCTGATGCGCTGTTCTACAAGAATTTTGATTGCCTCTTTGATAGGCGTTTCAGGCCGCACCACAATTGGTTCGCGGCTCATGACATCGGCAACAGTTTTGGCCATACTTAGGCTTATATATTCTTTAGGGGCTACTGAATCATTGTAGGGAATTGCAGGGAGCGATTAGATAGTCTTGTCGATCTATTCGGGAAAGAAGATTTGCCTGTTGTCTTTTCTTCGCTAATTTAGCTGTCTCTATCGTACCCCACTAGTTAGATAATAAATTGTAGAGCTAGTTAGCCAAAAGACTTCAAAACACGCCCAGTCTGTCTCTATCTCCTGAATTTTCCGAGCTTCACGGAGGGCTTTATGAGTGAAAAGAATCGTTCGCTACTGGAAAGGCTACGATCAGCTTCGTCTCGCTTCGCTAGCGCGCGATCGCAAACGTTCTGTCTTGGTGCAACGCTAACGGTTGCAGTTGTAGGAATTTGGTCTTCCCCAGTTATTGCTGAAACGGCTTACGCCGCTACACCATCCCAGGTTGAAGCTCAAACCCTCCTCACCAAGCAACAACGCCGAGGTCGCTGGATTGAAATCGATTTGTCCCGGCAGCGTTTAGTTGCCTGGAATGTTGACGTACTCCCCTCTTTAAAAAAAGAGGGGATTCTCAAAGGATGTTACGAGGCGGTCTTAAGACACGCCTCTCCACCCTTTTTCCTGC
>JAIUYC010000870.1 GCA_020216575.1 Coleofasciculus sp. S288
CGGCAAGCGAGATAACTGGGGCTCTAGGGGAGCGTTGCTTTTGCGATCGCTTCCAGTTGCAATCCTGGAGGGTAACTGCCTTCCGCTTTAATACGCTTAATTTCAGCCTCTGCGATTGGCAGGCTCAACTTCGTGGCGATCGCACGAACAATGTCGCCTCGATCAATGACACCCGCAACCGCTCCCGCAGGTGAAAGAACGGTCAGACGATTGATTTGACCCACTTCTAAGTTGTTAATAACGTCTAGTAGAGATGTCTTCTCCTCAACCGTAGGGATTTCTGATAAGGGATGGGCAATACTCTCAAGAGTCTGAGTTTCCCAGAGGCTGCGTTCTACAAACTGCAAATCCTCTATGCCAACTAGACCTCGATACCGCCCGTCAGAAGCTGCATAGTAAGGCATCAGTGTCTGGAGGTCTGTCAAGATATACTCATCAGCAAAGGAGCGCAGTGTCAATTTGGCATCCACCACCCGAAATTCACGAGTCATGGCGTCTAACGCTGTAAGCTGAAGTAACGCTTCTTGCAGTGTCGTTATTCGGTCGTAAGCAGTGGCATTGCGGTAAACAAACCCACCAATCAAGGCAATCCATATTGCTGCCCACGCACCCGTCAGCAGCACTAGTCCCAGTCCAAAGACAACTCCCAACCCACCCAAAGCTTTACCCGTTTTTGCCGCCCAACGAACGCCTCGAAAGCGGTTACCAGTGAGCTTCCACACAGCCGCTTTCAATACTTGTCCACCATCCAAGGGCAGCCCCGGAATTAAGTTAAAAATTGCTAAGACCATATTAATTCTGGCCAGGTCTGAGGCTAAGACATAACCCATACCAGAAGACGGTAACACTCCAGCCAGTAGGGAAAATAGCCCAAATAGCGTCAAACTTACAGCTGGACCTGCGATCGCAACTTGAAACGCTTCGCCAGGAGTCTTAGATTCCCGTTCGATGGAAGCAACGCCGCCGAAGACGAACAGAGTAATGGAATTCACTTTAATGCCTTGCGATCGCGCCACCAAGCTGTGACCGAGTTCGTGCAAAACGACTGAGCCAAACAACAATAGCGCCATCAACAACCCAGTACTCCAAGCCGAAGCTAGTCCAAAGTTAGGGTAAAGATCCAGCGCGTTGATAATCGTTACAAACGCTAAGATAAAAAACCACGATGGGTCTAAAAACAGTGGAATTCCAAATAAAGAGCCAATTCGCCAATTTCCCTGCATCAAATTTTCCTTGTCTTCAACGTTTGACCCTCCTAACACCAGGATAGAGGTTGACATCCTCTAAGACTAACCGCTACGCAGTCCTCGCGGCTCATTACGATGGTTCTGACCACAATTAAGACGCTCAGGCAGTGATAGATCATCACCCCACTCCCTGAGCGTCTATTAGAGACTGTTATCGTCTATAGGAATCCTGGCTACCCATTTAAGCCAAGACACTATGTTCATAGTTGATGGTTCATGGCTTGACCAATGAAGCTTGAAGAAGGTAGTAGGTTTTAGGAATCTTGCATGCATCCCACTAACCACTAACCCTGAGTTAAGAAATAACACCAAGATTGGTCAAGCCCAAAACAGTACCGACTCCTAACAGATGACCGATGCAGAAACCGGCTATTAATTCAGGCCAACCAAATCCTCTGCCAAGCAAAGGCTGTAACAGCGGCAAGGATGAACCTTTTCCCTTATTCTGAATACCGATTTTGGCAATGATGATGCCAAGAATCATGCAAATGCTCATGATCACAAACAGATTTCCACCCTCCGGAGTTGCGTCGGGGACGGTTGACTGAACGGCTAATACAATTGAGTGAATCAAGTTTCCTTCTCCTTATAATGGCAAACTTACCTAACAAACAGGGATATTTGAAGGCTACCGAGAAAAGGCAATTCTCCCGTCTGCCCTACGGGAGATTGCAGTTCACATTGCCACAGGGAAGAATTCCGGATTGAGAGGGAGTAGGGATGATTCATGAATCACCCCTACGAATGGTGGTTCAAAGGGAAATTTTCCTAAGCCCTGACCTACTCCCTACCACCTCTCAAGGTCTTCTAAATCACACCAGCGTTGGATAGTCCTAAAATGACGCCAGCACCAAGGATGTGACCGAAACTTGCGGTTGCCAAAAGTTCTGGGATGCCAAACTTTGTCAAAATGGCAGGTTTGTCGCCGGGTAAATCTGGTCCTGTACCAGGCTTCTGAATGGCAAAGCGACCAATGGCAAACGCTACTAGGTTACAGACAATCATCACTATCCCTATCGTAGGCGTCCAACTGGGTGTTGCGGGAACCGTGGATTGGGCAGCAGCTAATAAAATTGCGTTAATCAAGGGGTTTTCTCCTTTTTTGATAAACTGATACCGACAAAAAAAATCATATGAAGCTTTGTGTATAAATGCTCAATTTGTTTTAAGAATTAACAATCCTTAAAATTGTTACATAACTTAAGAATCAGTAAAAACGAAAAACATGACCATGCGGGTCAAAATTTGCGGTATTACTAAGCCAGAACAAGGTCAAGCGATCGCGCAATTGGGAGCAACAGCGTTAGGATTCATCTGCGTACAAACCTCACCCCGTTACGTAACGCCAGGGCAAATCCGAGCTGTGGTCGAGCAATTGTTGGTATCGGTTGACCGCGTTGGTGTGTTTGCAAATGCCACCATTGAAGAAATTTGTGAAATTGTTGCCGAGGCGGGTTTGAGTGCAGTCCAACTTCACGGCAGCGAATCCCCAGAGTTTTGTGAAATGTTGCGCAAGTCTTTACCAAAGCTTGAAATGATCAAAGCCTTGAGAGTGAAAACGTCAGAGTGTTTAAATCAAGCCGTGACTTACGCTAGTTGTGTCGATACGCTGCTGCTAGACGCTTATCACCCTCACTTATTAGGCGGTACTGGTAAAACGATAGATTGGATAACGCTGCAACGATTTCGTCCTAGTGTTCCCTGGTTGCTTGCAGGGGGTTTGACACCGGAAAATATCTTAGAAGCCTTAAGTGAGTTGCAACCGGATGGGATTGATTTATCGAGTGGTGTGGAGCGATCGCCCGGAGATAAAGATTTAGATAAAGTTGCCCAGTTGTTCGAGAAAGTGCGATCGGTGGTTTCTCCAACAGGCTGCTAAGTGTTTGTAAATCCCTTATACCCTTTTTCAGCAACCCAAAAAACTTTGTATAGCGGTTCTCACATGATTGGAGTACGGGCGGGTTGATTGGATTGAGCCGTGGGAAGCAGATATCTCGGTGAAACCCGCCCCTACG
>JAIUYC010000871.1 GCA_020216575.1 Coleofasciculus sp. S288
CTTCCAGATGAGTCAGGAGCGTTAACTAAGATGTATACCTCAAGCTCCGATCAAAATACTGGCTCCGTACCCATCTCGGAACAATTTGCTGAAGTCCTCCAAGCTGATATCAGAGACTATGTGGAAAGCCTACGTCAGCTAGACAGACCTGAAGTAGCCCAGGAGTTGAGAAATGCCCGCGAACGTATGTTTTCAGATGGGGTGATTTGGCAGTCAGAGTCAGTTCAAGGACTAGGACCAATGGTCGCGGTAGACGGAGGAAATAATATTCTCAACATTGGATTCGGAACGCAGTGCTTCGTGTTATGTGTGCGTTACTCGTTACGTCAGAACTATGATGTACGCATTTCTATGGAAAGGTTGGCATTTGAGCAGGAAGAAGCCGCAGCTCTGATGTACGGAGTCCGTAATGCAATGGAGGTACGTGATATCTGTGAAGCTGACGAACAGGAAAGTTTCTGCATAGTAGACAATTCGTGGGTTTCATTGCTTGAAAATGTAAACCGAACGCTGGTGAACTATCGACGGAATAATAGCGACAACGATCAGCGAATTTTAGAGGAATACCTCAGACCGATGTTGGCTCAAAATGGGCACTTTATCAATGCGGTTAGACATCCAAGAAACATTGCCATTTCCAAGGCTGGAGTATCGCGCTTTTACTGTGACCGATATGGACAAGGTACTTTAAACCTGCTAGATAAAGTCTTCCTGCTAGGAGTCCTACACCCTGGAGAATATACAGAGCCTAGACCCTTGGCAGAGAGCGGCTTTGGGCAGCTAAATGTACATACCGATTCACTATTTGCAAGTCAAAACGATATTAAAGAAATTTACAACGCTACCCTTACAAGCACAGGGACTGATTGTATCTGTTCTGTGTACTTTAAGCCTCATGCTTGGTCGCCAGTCAAACGTATTGAATTTAATAGAGAACTGCTGCGAAATGGTAGAGCCATGTTTTCTCGAATGCTGGCAACCGTGCGAGACAGCATGAGCGTTCCAACTATACACGAACCGTTAGAACAGTTCTTAGTCGATCAGATAGTAAAACGCCACACAGGGCGTCTACCTAGCTTGTATCAAACAGTTGGAGTTGCCAATATTCAAGATTTTGAAACAGATTTTTCAATTCAGTTAGTTCGTAGATTACGCACATAGTTAAGGGGAATAGAAATATGCCAGAATATATCAGCATTGGCTCAACGCGCAAACGTCAGTTTTATGGAGTTGTGCGCTCTACTTCATTGGGCAATGAGTTGCTCGGAAGATTGGGTTTTTTACGTTTTCGAGCCGGCAATGGTGACATTATCTCTGTGCTATGCCAGATTATTTCAGTAGATCGGCGCAATACTATCCATGAAGATGGAAGTTTTGGTCCAGTGATCGCTGCAAGAGGCTCAATTCCTTACCTTTCTGAGGTAGGAGATTATGAAGAAGCGGTAGCGAAGCCAATTGCCCAACAGGTGAATGATCGCGCAGCACCTCTACGTGCTAATCCGCCTAGTGGCTCACAAATTCTAAGCTTAGATGATGAATCTCTGATAGCTCAAGAGGACGAGCAAGCAAGTCCTCAAAGAGTTTTTAACAGTTTTGCTCCAGAACCTGAAAATTTTTTGCGATATCCAGGTTCGCTAGTAGGTGAGGCGATTAATGTTCCTCTTATTTGCAAGAGTTTTAACCCAACAGATGAAAATGGGTGGGGTGAAGGTCGTCACGCGATATTTTTAGCAAAGACAGGTCAGGGGAAAACCCATGCTGCCAAAATTTTGCTGGCGTTGTATCTGCTCTCGACTCGGACAATGGGTGCGTTTATCCCTGATGGCAAGGGAGATTTTGTTCGACCATCAAGGCGAGATTTAGATTTACGGGGATTCCTAGAAGCTAACGGGCGTTCTGTCCGAGTCGAGAACATTGAAGATTTACGATTGGAAGAAGCAAGACAGTTTGAGCAACTTCTTTCAATTGAAGATTTCAAGGGACTGATTACTCCTCAAGCAACTGGAGACAAGTGGCGTTTGCTGCTGGAATTAACCCTAGCTGAGTTCACAGATGAAGACGGTCGGCTAATTGTTGAAGGGGAAGCAGCAATTAATCTGGATAACTTTTTAACTAGATTTAATGACAGTATTCCTCTTGTATATTCTGGCAGCGATAGGGATCGTCGGAACCGAGTCCAACAAGCTGAGACAGTACAGGCAAGAAACATGAGACGAATTCGTCCAGTCTTTGAGCGGGTTTTAAGGCGATTTACTCAAGGAGTCGGACTCAACGATTTAGTAGATGGCGTACTTTCTAGAGGAGAAATTTATTTTCTAGACATCCGCAGTTACGATAGTGAGGTCAACGTCTTCATACTGGGGACGCTCTATAGACGTTTCCGCCGTCGAGCATCTCATTTGTACTACCGCCGAACATACTCGAATGCCATTGTGTATGTAGATGAAGCCAATCGTTTTATTCCTCAAACTCCAAAGGATGATGAGCAGAAAGCTCTGCAACAAGAGTTAATAGATGGAATCCGCACAACACGACAGTATGGGTTAGGTTGGTGGTTAGCCGATCAGCGACCCTCATCTATCAGTAAAGATGCTTTCACTCAAATGGGAACCTTCTTCTTTGGCAAAGGAATCACAGCAGTAGCCGACCAGACGAATATGGAGTCTGTTTTAGGTAAGGATGGCTGTAATATCTACGATTACGTCGTGACAATGGGAGGTAGACCTTTTGTTGCTAGTGGTCAATTTATAGGGGTTGGATCTAGCGAGTCTGTAGCCGTGCCAATGCAATTCTTTAATAGTTGGCAGTCCTTAGCTGATGCAAATAATGAAACTTTGGATGCTCATATCAGAACAGAAATAAGTGTCACAGTCTAAGTCCAAACTTGCTGCGGATATTCCTCTCCTTCCCTCACTCGTCTCGACAAACTTGGGATTGAGAAACGTGTCCCAATTTCCAAACTGGAATCGCGAAAATCGTAGATGACCGCATTCATTTTGGCGATCGCGAACGTCGTATGATTGAGTTCCTGACCGTAGAGTTTCGGCGCTTTGCTTTTCTGGTCGGGGTAATTGCGCTCAAACACCAAACGCGGTTTAATCAGTAGCCTCGCCGTGCCACAAGTCGGGTCATAAACCGTAGTGTAGGGCGCAGAGTCAATAATTTCCGCCATCAACCAACCCACCTCAGGCGGCGTCAAAAACTCCCCCGCACTCTGCCCCTGCCCTTCCGCAAACTTCCGCAGCAGATACTCGTAGGCATC
>JAIUYC010000872.1 GCA_020216575.1 Coleofasciculus sp. S288
TATTAAAAACCTTGCCCCAAGCAGTGACTGTATTCCGGTCAGTATTGAGAATGTTGCTCCAGCCGCAGGGTCTTGCCATTCTGACTACATTAATAATCCGAAAGGTCTTGGCACAAAAACAAGGCTAGATGGTTTTACTAAAGTTCTCACTTTTGAAGGATTACTAAATAGAAATTCCCGAAATACTCTCAGTATCAACATTCAGGATGTAGGCGATGGAATTTTTGATTCCGCCGTTTTTATCAAAGCTCAGTCTCTGAAAGCGGAACCCCCTCCATCACAGGATATCCCTGAACCCAGTTTGTTGTTTGGCTTGTTGGGGCTTGGAGTTTTTGGCTTCGGTTCGCAGCTATTGCACAAGCAAAAATAACGGGTTTAACTAAACACCGCAGAACCCGACGCCAAACAAAATTTGGCGCTGAAACTATGATTTTTAGGGATTTCAATTATAAAGTTGGGATTCCTTTGTGCTATTTAAGGGAATTGAGCAGTCGTTCATTGAGTTCATTTCTCTTTATTAAATTTTTAGTAAAGTATTATCTGATACCAACAAATCTGCGTAGAGACAACCCATGGATTGTCCCTACGATTGAGTGATTTACGTCATTCTAATGTGCTGTGTCTGTTTAGTTTCATATGTGTTGCGTTAAATTGCAGAACCTGACTTTGCCTCAGCACCCGTGGGTTCTACAGCCTCTCGCAGGAAGGTAATTTGTTGCTCGAAGTCAGCAGTTTCTAGAGCTGCTAATAGGTTGTTCGCCTCACTGCTCATTTCATAGTTGGGAGGCATGGGTACAATCGTTGCACTCTCCATCCCTTGTGCTAAGCGATACCAAAACAGAAGCTTGGTATTGGCACTCAAGGAACCGTACTCGCGAGAAAGTGTTGTATCTGCGTTTGATAACAAGTCACGCTGCACTTGCAGTTGCTCTTCGTGAGACATTGGCTTGACTTGATTAAACAAGTTCTCAGCAATCTCCGTTCCAGCCGCTCCTGGAGCAGCCGGTGTAATTGAACCGCCCATTTTGGTGTAAACAAACCAAAGCAAGGCGAGTTGGTCATCGACGTTTAAGTGACGGAAGGCTTGTAAAGCCTGCGACAGGTCATTTTTAAGATTGATAGATGGCATAACTATGTACTCCGATTGATGATCGATTAGTTCAGCGGTTCAGAAAAACTTGCTTAACTTGTTTTGAAGTTAAATCCAGCTCAATCAAGCTATTTATCGACTAGTTTTCGTTGATCCTGAACCACTTTTTAATGGTGAAGGAAATGCTAGCTCTGTACCCCTGCAATAAGACGTAAATATTACAAAATGTAAAGCCCATTAAACCTTACTGGAGATAGAGGAAGTTAACGCTTATTGCGGAAGAGTTAAGGTAAGGAGCATTCGTAGGAGGTTTGGAGAGAGCGTGAGTAGATGTTTGGAAGGAAAAGTTGCGATCGTGACTGGTGCTGGAACTGGTATCGGGGAAGCGATCGCACATAAGTTTGCCAAAGACGGACTGGCGCAAAACACGCATTACGGTGGAACAAAAGGTTGGATGCATTCTTTTGTTTTAGGAACCACAGAAGACACAGAGGCGCAGAGGTGAATAAGAGATAGGTAATTTTGGGGCGGGAAGGGAGTAACTGGAGGGTTGTTTTCTTGTAATTCTTCGTTAGCTCTTTGTTTTTGAATAAAAATGACTTGAGGAAATAGGAAATGACATCAGGACACGACATTGTTCCCAATCAGCCGCAAAAACCGAGCGAAACCAGTAATGTCAGTGAGGCTGAACGTTGGGCAACGCTCATTAGTGGCGGTGCACTCGTGCTTTCAGGACTAAGACAAGGTTCTCTGAGGGGGGCGTTAACGGCACTCGCAGGTGGAGGGCTGATTTATCGGGGCGTAACGGCACAAAAAGGCATCCAGGATACCATTCAAGACACACTCGGCATGGACAAAAGCATTAGAGTCGAAAAGAGCGTGACGATTAGTAACAAATCGCCCGAAGAGTTGTATCGCTTTTGGCGCAACTTTGAGAACCTGCCGCGCTTTATGAAGCATCTCAAACATGTAACAGTCTACGATGACAAGCGATCGCACTGGATTGCTAGCGCCCCGATGGGTACAAGCGTCGAATGGGATGCCGAAATTATCAACGAGCAAGAGAGCCATTTCATTGCCTGGGCTTCCGTTGAAGGAGCCGATATTGATAACTCCGGGTTTGTGCGCTTTCAACCTGCTCCTGCCGGACGCGGTACGGAAGTAAAAGTCGCGATCGAATATAACCCGCCAGGAGGAGCGATTGGAGATGCGATCGCCAAACTCTTTGGCGAAGAACCCAAACAACAGATTGGAGATGAACTGCGCCGCTTCAAGATGCTGATGGAAGCTGGCGAGATTGCCACAACTGAAGGTCAACCCTCTGGACGCAAGTAACGATTTATCCTTTTTCAATCCAAAATCTAAAACCAGAATCTAAAAAATATTGCGACTCTAGATAGAAGGTCAACTCTTGGAAAAAGATTAGGATTTATGTGTAACAAGATTGTTACGTATCAGATCAATAACTGAATCAATCTTGTCTTAAACCAGCAATAATCGAAGGATAACTGAGATGAATCGAGTAAAAAGTTGGCTAAAGAATGTTGGCTTACGTCAACTAATTAGCGTGTTTTTGGTAGCTATTGCTTTTGTAGTAGTTCCGGCTTTTAGCTACACTCACTCCTTGCAAGCGCAGGCAGGAAATCTGAATGCTGAAGCAAATTCCTACACAGTAGACAGCGCTACTGTGAAACGAATTCAAGAAAAAGCGGAAGACTTAGGCGACAGGTCAGAAAAACGGGGAGGAAGACCGATTGGTGATACTGGCTTGAAGAACATCAAAAATCTTGGTGAAAATATCCCTGAAACTCTCGAAATGAGAGCCCGCCAAGATGCCGAAGATGCCCCTGCCGTTGGGAACAATTTAGATGAGGCTCAAAATCGAATTAGCGGAGCATTTGAAAATGCTAAGCGGGCTATCCAAGAGGTGATTGATTAATCGCAATTCTGTGATGAGGCTTGAGCTGATGTGATCAATTCCCTAATTTAATCTGCATACACCACCTGCTGGGACACGATAATATCGTGTCCCGACAACTGTTTTTAGTTTTGAAATTGAGCGAGCGCACCTTATAGAATATCGCTTTTTTGTAACAAAAACTACAGGTTTATACACCTAATTTAAACTTTTATAAGTTGTTAACCAAGGAAGAAAAAAAACTTAATTTTAT
>JAIUYC010000873.1 GCA_020216575.1 Coleofasciculus sp. S288
ACCTGTTTGAATTTTTGCGTCTGGAACCCCAAGTTATCGACCCACCCCAGCCTAAGCCTGCCCCTACCCAGCTCAAAATGGGCATTCAGTTTCAGAACGTCACCTTTCGCTACCCTGGCAGCGAACGACCCGTTTTATCAAACTTTAATCTCACGATTCCGGCGGGTAAAATTGTGGCGATCGTGGGTGATAACGGAGCAGGGAAGAGTACTCTCATTAAATTGATTTGCCGTTTCTATGACCCTGAAGCGGGCTGCATTAAACTGGATGGAACTGACGTTCGCGACCTGTCAGTTGAAGAGTATCGCCGTCTGATTACGGCTTTGTTCCAGTTTCCCATTCCTTACTATGTAACGGCCGCCCAGAACATTGCGTTGGGGGATCTATCGGCAACCCCCAGCCAGGCTGAAATCGAAGCGGCTGCACAGGCGGCTGGAATCCATGAAACCATTACTCGCTTACCCAATGGTTACGATACCATGCTCGGAAAATGGTTTCCTGGGGGCGCTGAACTGAGTGGCGGGGAATGGCAGCGGCTTGCCCTAGCTCGGTCTTTTTTACGACGCGCTCAGATTATTATTCTGGACGAACCGACTAGCGCGATGGACCCTTGGGCTGAATTCGACTGGTTAGAACGCTTCCGCACCTTAGCCAATGGTCGTAGTGCTCTAGTCATCACTCACCGCTTCACCTTAGCTATGCGTGCTGACATTATTCACGTTATGCGTGAGGGTCAGATTGTCGAATCGGGCAGCCACGATGAGCTGTTAGCCGACGGCGGTCTTTATGCTCAGTCTTGGCAAGCACAAATGCAGGCCAGCCCAAGGCCTACCGTAGAAAGCGGTTTACTCTAAATATAAACTTGATATGAAAACTGTATTCCCATCCTCGGCAAAAACTATAGAAGTCGCCACTCGACCTGAAATTGAGCTGCTTTTATGCTGTGCTCGAACCCAAATGGATTCTGAGAGAGCCGAGCAAATTCAGACCTTGCTGCACCAAAGCATCGACTGGACTTATCTAATCCAAATAGCAGCTCGACACGGTATGATGCCCCTCCTGTACTGGAACCTCAATGCTACCTGCCCAAAAGCCGTTCCTCAGGATATCCTAGGTCAGCTACGCCATCATTTCCAGGTCAGCACCATAGTTAACCTATCTCTCACCAAAGAACTACTCAAACTCCTAGATTTATTCGCTACCCAGGAAATCGCTGCCTTGCCCTTCAAGGGTCCCGTCCTTGCTGCCTCTGTTTATGGCAATCTTTCACTGCGATGGATCACTGACCTAGACATCTTAGTTCACGAGCGTGACTTCCTGAGAGCCAGAGACTTACTAATTTCTCAGGGATATCAGTTGCGTATTCAGGTGCCTTGGGAGTGTCATCTCGTACAAGATGGTGGCATCCGTAACGTAGACCTTCACCAAGACTTTGTACCCAAACACCTTTCTTGCTCTGTCAGTTCTGATTACTTATGGGAACACCTTGAATCATTTACGTTAGCTGGCACAACAGTCCCTAACCTCTCGCCAGAAGTTGTGCTTCTGATGCTCTGCCTGAATGGAACTAAAGACTGTTGGCGAAATCTGAATCGTATCTGTGATGTTGCCGAACTGCTCCGTACTTATCCGAGTATGGACTGGGAACAGGTTATACAGCAAGCCAAAACGCTGGGCTGTAAACGACTAATCTTTTTAGGTCTTATCTTAGCCAAACATCTTTTAGGAGCTACCGTTCCAGAAGCAGTGTGGCAGCAGGTAGACTCTGATCTAGGAGCACGAACTCTAGCGGTGCAGGTGAGCGAACAGCTTTTCTCTGAGACTAGTGAGCCAGTCGGAGAAGTTGAACGAAGCTTATTCCATATCAGCACAAGAGAACGCCTGCGTGACAGAGTCCAAAGTTTTATAGGCCTCATGAGGCATTCAGGCTGGATGACTCCCACAGATAAAGATTTAAACTATTTGCCTTTACCTAAATCGTTTTCTCTACTCTATTATCTAATTCGTCCAATTCGAGTATTTGGGAAATATCGACTGACTTTCTTGAAATACCTGGGAATGGAAAAGTCTGGCGTAACACACTAGGAAAACGATATTTTATAATTGACCCTAATCTTACAACTCATTTATGACAGAGCCTATAATTTTACAAACAGATAATAATCCAGAAACTCAAAACTCGGAAAATTGCTCGGATAATCGTCAAATTAAATGTAATAAGAAATTTATGCTATTTGACCTCTCGATTAGAGGTCATCATCCGAGTTACATTCAGCATTTGATTAACCATTGGTATGAACAAGAGTTATCTGGGCATCTAGATATTGTTGTTTCGCCAAAGTTTATCAAAGAACATTCTGACGTGGTAGATCTAGCCTCAAGTTACCAACAAGGTAGCGTGACTTTCACCGCAATTACACCAGAGGAAGAAGCTATCCTTAGTTCTAGAAAATCAAGTTTTAATCGTACTTTCCGGAACTTTCAAGAGTGGCAAATACTCTGCAAGTATGCTGATTTACTCAAAGCTAAGCACTGTTTAGTCATGTACTTTGATACCTGTGAGCTACCCCTAGCTGTGGGGGCAAAATCACCCTGCCAATTTTCGGGAATCTATTTCAGACCGACATTTCACTACAACGAGCTTACTAACTATACACCGTCTTGGAACGATCGCATCCAGCAATGGCGGGAAAAGCTCATGCTCTCCCGAATTTTGCAACACCCCCAATTGCAAACTTTATTCTGCCTCGATCAGTTTGCTGTCAAACATCTCACGAAATTTCATACTCATGTAAAAGCAGTCCATCTTCCAGATCCCGTCCAAATCTCCAACTGTTCAGAACTTCAGCCAAACCCCAATAGAGAAGATTTGGGCATTGAACCAGGTAGGCAAGTATTTCTTCTATTTGGGGCTTTAACTGAACGTAAGGGAGTTTATCAACTGTTGGAGGCAATTTTCGCCTTACCAACCGAGCTTTGCCAGAAGCTGTGTCTCTTACTGGTAGGGGAATCAAGCATCAAAGACTCCCTAGAAACTCAGATTGGGAGGGTTTGTCAGGCTAAACCGGTACAGATTATCCCGCGCTACGAGTTTATTAGCGATCGCGAGATGCAAGCTTACTTTCAACTTACTGATGTTGTCTTAGCTCCTTACCAACGGCATGTCGGGATGAGTGGAATTCTACTTTTAGCCGCCGCTGCCGAGAAACCAGTGCTAAGTTCGGACTATGGACTGATGGGAGAACTGGTGCGACAAC
>JAIUYC010000874.1 GCA_020216575.1 Coleofasciculus sp. S288
GAGTGAATTGCGGCTAGAAATGAACACTTGAAAGTAGGGATGTTGCGATCGCCAGCAAAGTGTGTGAACGCAGATCGAAGCCTTATATAAAGTTACATTTATTTGCATAAATAAATTGATTTGCACCTAACTACTTAAGCCTGAGTTGACCTGATTTCCTATCTTTGACCGACATTGACAGTCAGGACAGTCATTTACAGTTTGAAATAATTTTCTAAGTAATACAGAGCTAAAGTGGAATTTTCTACTATAAAGAATTACCTAAAAATACTATTTTCTGTCTGTAAATTATAAATAATTGGTAAAAGTTACTGGGTTTTGTTGCAATTTTTAGTTATTTTCAATACTATCTAGGCAGGTGTAATACACGTCGTACACTAGGAGCAAAGATTGAAAGGTTGAGCAGGATAATGCAGTAATTGGTAACTGTAACTCTCTTGGTTAACCATCCTAGAGACTGAATACACCAGGGTTATCTATTTTTTCAGCTTCAATTTCATCAAATTTCAAGTCCGTTAGTTTCTTCTCTAAGTTTTTATAAACGCTTAGAAGAAATCAAGGGCAGGATTTTGATTGAACCGAACGAGAATAGCTTTTTTTTCTAAAAGTCAGAAATTTCTGGCATAAATGTTTTTGTAACTGTTAAAGAAAGAGAAGCTATGAAGGCAAGTTGAGTATCAGCGCATGCTAGCAATATTAATTTTCAAGTTAGGCTACATGTGCTAAACTCGCACGAAAAAAGATTAAAATCACTGTCTGGTTCGTGTAAATAAGTCGGAAAAGTAATAGTTTGATAAAGCTTGCCGATAAACGTTAAAATCGTTCGGTTTTTGAACTCTAAAAGGTGATAAATACAACAGGAATGCCAACGTCGAAAACAGGAATGTAGGCGTTGCAAAAAAAATCAACCTGTTGATGGGGAGCGGATGCCAAATTTTTGCACCTACTTTGGAGAAAAAGTTGGAAATGGGTAACATTATCAATCAATTACGAATCACAGCGACTGTGCTGCTTTTGTTTGCGATTTTCAATTTAGGAATTATCTATCGTCAAATCGATAGCCTAACGAGTGACGGTAGAATCGTAAACTATGCGGGTATTGTTAGGGGTAACAGTCAAAGACTGATTAAGTTGGAACTCTTAGAACAAGATACAGATGAGATAATTTCTAAACTTGATGGAATTATTAAAGGACTGATTGAAGGAGATGAAGCTCTTCAGTTAGTCAAGGTACAAGACAAAGAATTTCAGTCCAAAATGACGGAAGTCGAAAAAGCTTGGAGCCGTCTAAAAACGACCTTAAAAGATTACAGGAGCGACCCTAAACCCGAAAATAAAGAGCGCCTTTTAGCCGCGAGTGAAGATTACTGGGAATTAACAAATACTGCCGTATCCTCAGCAGAAGCCTTCGCCAAAGGCCATGTACAAAGCACAAAAAACATCGCACTCATCCTGTGTGGTACAAACTTCCTCATCCTAGGGGGGATTTGGAAAATTTCTGAAAATATCAAATCGCGGTTGAAACGGGCGATCAATACCCTTGCCACATCTTCGAGCGAGATTTCAACCACTATAGAGGAACAAGAACGCATCGCGAGTCAGCAGGCGGCTTCAGTCAACGAAACCACCACTACGATGGATGAGTTGGAGGCGTCCTGTCGGCAGGCGTCAGAGCAAGCTCAATCGGCGGTGAGTGCTGCGCGGCAAGCCCTTCAGGTTGCAGAAAGCGGCACTCAAGCTGTAGGGGAAACCTTAGAAGGCATGTTCGCATTAGAAAAGAAAGTGGGAGCGATCGCAGAACAGATTGTCCATCTCAGCGAACAGGCGAGTCAAATTGGTAGCATTTCTCAGCTTGTATCTGACTTGGCAAACCAAACAAATATGTTGGCGCTCAATTCATCGGTTGAAGCCGTTCGCGCTGGAGAGCATGGTAAAGGTTTTTCCGTGGTTGCTAATGAGATTCGCAAACTAGCCGACCAATGTCAACGCTCCGCTGAAAAGATTAACGTCTTGGTTTCCGAGATTCAAAGCGCGATTAATTCAACAGTGATGGTAACGGAGGAAGGAACAAAGACTGTCGCATCGGGCGTGCAAGTTGCTCAAAAAACCAATCAAGCCTTCACGAGTGTATCAGATGCCATCAACAAAGTGGTCTTGAACAATCAACAAATCTCGCTCAACCTCAAACAGCAAGTTGATGCCATGCAACAAGTCATCGAAGCGATGGAAACCATCAACAGAGGGGCAAAAGAAACCGCCAGTGGCATTGGTCAAACTCGATTAGGTACCGAGCAAATGAATGAAGCGGCTATCGTTCTCAAACGGATGGTATAGCAACTGCCAAGGTAATTAGGACTCTAACCTTAACCCGTCCATCTTTTCCCTTCTGCCCGATTGGTGAGCCTGTCGAACCACTGCCCTCTGCCCTCTGCCCTCTGCCTTCCATGACCAATCATGATGATAGAAGATGAAGAACTCCGACATCTGTATATAACGACTAGCGAAGAACGTTTGCAGAAATTAGAAGTCGGTTTGCAGCATTTACAAAAGCATCCAGATGACGAAGCCCTGTTGGAGGAGTTGCGGCGGGAAGCCCACAGCCTTAAAGGAGACTCCAGAAGTTTAGGGATAGAAATGGTAGAAACGGTTGCTTATCAGCTTGAAGAAATTCTCGCCAGCATCAAGCACCAACAGACTGTTTTGACCCCATTGTTGAGCGATCGCCTTAATCAAGGATTAGCAGTTATTGGTCTTTTAGTCCAGGAAGCCGTTACAGGCCAACCCAGTGGGATTGATACAGATAATGTACTCCTACAGTTGATGGAAGCAGTTTTAGAGTCACAAGTCCCCCAACAGGACGCTACTTTTGCAGCACAAAAGGCTCCCCAACTTGCACCAACCTTTATCGAAGACGAAGAACTTCGGAATCTGTATGTAACGGCGAGTGAAGAGCGGTTGCATAAATTGGAAGTCGGTTTTCGACACCTGCAAAAGCACCCGGATGACAAAGCGGTTTTGGAGGAGTTGCGACGGGAAGCCCACAGTCTTAAAGGAGATTCCAGAAGTGTCGGCCTAGAAACGGTAGAAGCCCTTGCCCATCAGCTTGAAGAGATTCTGGGACGCATCAGACGCCAACAGGCTGTTTTAACCCCCCAGGTGAGCGATCGCGTTTATCAGGCACTAGCCGCAATTAGTCTTTTAGTCCAGGAAACCGCAACAGGCCAACTCAGTGGGGTTGAGTCAGATGGGG
>JAIUYC010000875.1 GCA_020216575.1 Coleofasciculus sp. S288
GCTAACTTTGGCGATGATGTCTGGCATGACTTGTGTTGTTGTTGACTACGGCGGACCAGCATTACGAGTCAAATCAGGTTGCGGAGTTAAAGTCCCCTTGGGGGATTTAGACCACCTCGTCAAGCATTTTACCCAAGAACTCGAACAACTTGTTGTTGACCCTGACCGCGTTATCAATATGGGAATTGCAGCACGTCGTTATACTGAGACTTACTACTCTTGGGACGCCAAGGCAAGGAAAACGTTGGAAGTCTATAACTGGGTTCTTGGTCGTCAAGAGAAAAAGCCAGATTTTTGGGAACAGCCAATCGCTTCTGAATTGATTAATTAATTAGGGACACTACAATTTCGCCATAAATTGCCAACGAAGGAGCGATACATCTTACAGATACGTAGGTAACAGCGATCTTCGGCTAGCTCTCTCTTTTCGACTGTAGTTTTCGCTCAGCAGTAACTGAGACGGCTGCGTACAAATTTCAGAGGTTTATTTATGAAAGCGCGAATTGGATATTTTCCACCTGAATTTCCCGGACAAACACATATTTTCTTATGGCGAGAGATACACGCTCTCTCCGAACTTGGCATTGAATCCGATTTGGTTTCGACTCGTCGTCCTCCAAAGGCTATTGTGTCTCATTCGTGGTCTGAGGAAGCCCAAAACAACACCACTTATCTAGTTCCCTTTGGGTTCAAAGATTTTCTGGGCGCATGTCTAGAGATTCTCAGAGCAGGACCTTTAGCTTGGCTACATTGTCTATCCGTCGTTATCACAGCAAAAGACCTTTCCTTCTCTCAACGACTGCGTCTTTTAGCCTTGATTCTTCCGGCTGGCAAACTCGCATGGCTTGCAAGAGATAAGGGCTGGTCTCACATTCATGTTCCCTCCTGTGCTGATGCCGCCAATATTGCCATGTTCGCCTCTATTCTTTGTGGCATCACTTACAGTCTCTCCCTCCTCGGTCCTACTCTAGAAGGATATGGCCCCAATCAGGAACAGAAATGGAAACATGCGGCTTTTGTCCTGATTATGTCTGAATTACTCTTCAAGGTTGCTAAGGAAAGACTGGCTGGTTTCCTACCTGACCTAGTTGAGATTGCACCTGTAGGTGTCGATTTGGATGAAATTAAGCGTCACAGTCCCTACATCCCTTGGGAAGCAGGCACCCCCTGCCGAATCTACAGTTGTGGGCGTCTCAACCGAGTCAAAGGGCATAACTATCTCATAGAGGCTGTGGCGTTACTACGACAACGGGGAATTGACGTTCGGCTGCAAATTGCTGGTGAGGACGAAAAAGGCGGTAGCGGGTATCGTCGGGATCTAGAGAAATTTATTCAAGATAAATCGATCTCCGACTACGTTGAACTGCTTGGAGCTGTTTCTGAAGAGAAACATCGCCAGTGTCTTGAAGAGGCTCATGTTTTTGCCTTAGCTAGTTTAAATGAAGGAATCTCTGTTGCCATCATGGAAGCAATGGCAATGGAAATGCCTGTGGTTGTAACGGATGTGGGCGGTAACTCAGAGCTGATTGACAACGGTGTGGATGCCATAATGATACAGCCAGAGAAACCAGAAGAAATGGCTGATGCTATCGAGAAGGTATTAAAGGATAAGGGGCTTACTTTAAGTCTGAGTCAGGAATCGCGGAAAAAGGTCGCTGCTAAATTCAATCATCGGATCAGTGCGAGTATCTTAGCTCGGTGTCTAGACGAAATAGCTTAAAGACTTAATTCTATTCAGATTGATGGAGACTAATTGCGAAAACCTATTTTTGAAGAGTTAGTTAAGTGAATATCTGACAGAACAAAGCTGTTCAGGAACGCGATTGCTCTTTATGCAGGGAAGAAACCATTCTGTTTTCTTAGAAGAGGTAGCATTGAACCCAAGTTAGAGATTGCGATACGAGCTGACAATTAATTCCATTTCTGACAAAATTGACGTAGCCAAAGCCTGCTTCTAATAATTAACTCAAAGCGGAGGTAACTTTTGTCTAAGATTCCCTTTAACCAACCTTTTGCTCTTGGAAAAGAATTTGATTACATCCGACAAGCTATTCAGAACGTACATACTTGCGGTGATGGTTCTTTTACTAAAAAATGCCATGCTTTCCTAGAAGAAATATTGGGGGTTAATAAAGCGCTGCTGACTACGTCTTGTACTCACGCCTTGGAAATGGCAGCGCTGTTACTGGATATTCACCTAGGAGATGAAGTTATTATTCCTTCATTTACCTTTGTCTCTACTGTCAATGCTTTTGTGATACATGGTGCTCATCCGGTTTTCTGCGATATTCGCCCAGATACGCTAAACCTAGACGAAAAGAAACTGGAAAAACTAATCACATCCCGTACCAAAGCTATTGTTCCCGTACACTACGCCGGAATTGGGTGTGAGATGGATGCCATTATGGACATTGCTAGACGATACGGTGTCGCCGTTGTTGAGGACAACGCTCATGGGTTGTTTGGAAAGTACAAAGGGAAGTATTTAGGCACATTTGGGACTTTTGCTACCCAAAGCTTTCACGAGGACAAAAACTTTAACTGTGGAGAGGGGGGAGCGCTGCTGATTAACGAGCCTCAGTATATTGAACGCGCTGAGATTATTCGCGAGAAAGGAACGAACCGCAGTCGCTTCTATCGCGGTCAGGTGGACAAGTATACTTGGGTTGACATTGGTTCGAGTTATCTTCCCTCGGATATGCTCGCTGCCTACTTGTATGCTCAGCTAGAAGTCCACGAACAGATTCAGACTAAACGGCGGCAGATATGGGAGTATTATCACGAACATCTTCAGGACTGGGCTTTTGAGCATGGCATCCGCTTTCCGATTGTGCCAGACTACTGCGAACAGGCATATCACATGTTCTACCTGTTGATGCCCTCCCTGGACAAGCGCCAAGCCTTGATTGCTCACTTGAAAGCTCAGGATATCGTCAGTGCTTTTCACTATCTGCCCTTGCACTTGTCAGAGATGGGACAGAAGTTTGGAGGTAAGGAAGGAGATTGCCCAGTGACTGAAGATGTAAGCGATCGCTTACTCCGTCTGCCGTTTTACAATGATTTAACCGAGGCTGACTTAGCCAGGGTGGTTGCAGCAATCCGTGAATTTTCTTGAGGAAAGATTTTCGCCTCAAACGCAATTGATATCCCACGATTTGAATTCGTGGGATTGTTGTTAATGGGAAATGCTCTCCCAGGTTAAGACAGAAAATAATTAGGGGTAAGCTTAGTCTAAGTGAAATTATTTAA
>JAIUYC010000876.1 GCA_020216575.1 Coleofasciculus sp. S288
TGCGCCCATTCAAGCCACTTGAGATTCACAACACCTCTCCCTGGTCAATGTGTTGCAAAAATCCTACTACGCTATCAGACTACAATACTAACTGAGAACTGATCACTGCTAAGATACCCAACTTCAAAACATTGCAGGAACCACGCTGAATTGTCAAACCTAAGTTAGCGGCGTGATTTTCCCTTATTTTAGGGTCATTCGATTTAAACCCAAAGGCTAATGTTTTTTCTACCGAGATCCTTAAGGATCATTTCCAAGAAGACCTTACTGCAATAAGGGACGGCAGGGATTGTCTGTGACTGTTTGAAAATCAATCAAGTAGAGGGAGATAGAGCTGTAATGCTGCCTACCGATGGTAGAGAAAGAGTCCAAATTGAAGGAGTCTGGCCAGAAATTGATGGAGGCCGTTTTCCCATCAAGCGCACCGTTGGCGAAAAAGTCCGTGTTGAAGCCGATATGTTCGGTGATGGTCACGATATGATTTCTGGCGTCATTTTGTACCGTCCAGAAACCTCCCAACAGTGGCAGGAAGCCCCCTTGTCTCCTCTGGTTAACGACCGATGGGAAGGGGAATTCACCGTTTCTGAGATGGGGAGCTATGTCTATACCGTCATGGGTTGGGTTGACCATTTTAAGTCTTGGCGGCGAGACATGACGAAGAAAATCGATGCTGCACAGGTTGGACCGGTTGATTGGCTCATTGGTGCTGAATTGATTGAGAAAGCGAGTCAGCAAGCGTCTGGTCAAGATGCAGAGCAGTTGAATACTTGGGTCGCTACTCTGCGTTCTCATTGCAACGAGAGCAATGGCATCCTTGAGGATAAAGCACTGTCACAAGAGCTGGCTGCTCTAATGGCTAAGTACCCTGACCGTTCGTTCGCAACCACTTACGAAAAACTCCTCAAAATTACCGTTGACCGCGAAAGAGCTCGCTTCAGCACCTGGTACGAACTGTTTCCCCGTTCCTGTGGGACACCAGGAAAGCACGGCACGTTTAAAGACTGCATTGCCCGCCTACCCTACATTGCAGATTTAGGCTTTGATGTTTTGTACCTGCCACCCATTCACCCGATTGGCATCACGTTTCGCAAAGGTAAAAATAATACCACTGTCCCTGAACCTGGGGATGTGGGCGTGCCTTGGGGAATTGGTTCTTCAGAGGGAGGACACAAAGCCATTCATCCCGAACTGGGTACGCTGGACGATTTCCGGGACTTGGTTGCCAAAGCGGCTGATTATGGAATTGAAATCGCACTAGACCTAGCTTACCAATGCTCTCCCGACCATCCTTATGTGCGCGAACATCCCCAGTGGTTTAAGCACAGACCCGATGGAACCATTCAGTATGCGGAAAACCCGCCCAAAAAGTATCAGGATATTTACCCGATTGACTTTGAAACCGAAGACTGGCAAAACCTCTGGGAAGAGCTAAAAAGTGTTGTGCTGTTCTGGATTGACCAGGGAGTGAAAATCTTCCGAGTAGACAATCCCCATACCAAAGCGTTTAATTTTTGGGAGTGGATGATTGGGGAAGTCAAGCAGACTTATCCTGATGTGATTTTCCTGGCGGAAGCCTTTACCCGTCCGAAAGTGATGTATCGCCTTGCCAAGCAGGGCTTTACTCAGTCCTATACTTATTTCACCTGGCGCAATACGAAGTGGGAACTTACTGAGTACTTGAAAGAACTGACGCAAACCCAGGTACACGAATTCTTTCGCCCAAACTTTTGGCCCAATACGCCGGATATTCTGCATGAATTTCTCCAGCACGGTGGACAACCTGCATTTAAGCTGAGGTTGGTTCTCGCCGCAACACTCACAGCGAACTATGGAATTTACGGGCCAGCCTTTGAGGTGTGTGAAAACCGACCCATCCGAGAGGGAAGCGAAGAATATCTGAACTCGGAGAAATATCAAATCCGGGAATGGGATTTAGATAGTCCTTACACCATCAAGTCTATGATTGCTCGGGTGAATCGGATTCGGCACGAGCATCCCGCGTTGCAGAGTAACAAAAGCGTTCAATTCCATCAGATAGATAACGACCAAATTATCTGCTATACCAAGCAAACTGAGGATTCGAGCGATCTGATCTTGGTGGTAGTAAACCTCGATCCTTTCCATACTCAATCTGGCTGGATTTACTTGCCATTGGAGTCACTAGGACTTAAACCCGACCAACCGTACCAGCTTCACGATCTGCTTAATGATGCTCAATATACTTGGTCAGGGGAATTTAACTACATCGAACTCAATCCGCATATAACTCCAGGGCATATTTTCTCGATTCAGCAGTAGCGCTCAGCCCCTCGCTTGGGATTTGAGCTTATTTCTTCCTAAAGGAATATATCTGAGGAGAAATGCTCGGATATATTCCTGTGAATACAGGTAGGACTTACGCAAGTAACCCAAAAAACCTGGTTCTTTGTTTGTAGTAAGGGCTTTAGCCCTTTGGAATGAGGACTAAAGTCCTCACTACGAACTGAAAATAATAGGCCAGTTACGTAAGTCCTGACAGGTATAGCAGTCGCTAAGACGATTAGGACACAGCCACATCCTGAAACCTTGACCACTCAATATGCATCCCTTGGAGCCTTTTGCCCTGGAGCCCTCTGCCTTTTGCTATAAACTCTATCTTTATGGAGAGGAAGAGTGCGATTTTTGCGATCGCTTCCTCATCCGCCGCCCCCTTTCACTCAGCCTATTTCCTACTATCGAGGGTTGAACCATGTCCCCTCGCTAAGGCAGGATGGCGTCTGAATCTAAAACCTAAGCTCTAAAATCTATATCCATGCAAAACGCTTACTCGTTATTGAATGACGACCCCCTTTGGTTTAAAGATGCCATCATTTACGAGGTGCCAGTTCGGGCATTTGCCGATAGTAATGAGGATGGAATTGGCGACTTTCGGGGGTTGACAAGCAAGCTGGATTACCTGAAAGACTTGGGAGTCACGGCAATCTGGGTGCTACCCTTCTTCCCCAGTCCCCTGCGGGACGATGGTTACGATATTTCCGATTACACCAGCGTCAATTCGATCTACGGCACGTTGGACGATTTTAAAGAGTGTTTAGAGGCTGCCCACGAACGGGGCATCCGGGTGATTATCGAGTTAATTGTTAATCATACCTCTGACCAGCACCCTTGGTTTAAGCGGGCACGCAAGGCTCCTAAGGGAAGCGTGGAGCGTGATTTTTACGTCTGGAGCGACACGCCTGAAAAATACCAAGAAGCTCGGATTATCTTC
>JAIUYC010000877.1 GCA_020216575.1 Coleofasciculus sp. S288
CTAGCTTCATTACAGTTACATAGTATCTCCAATCACCCATCTGAGCCTGCAAAGCTGGCACGTAGTCTGGCATTTGTTTTTCCTCGCGAAGTTTTAGATTAGAACGCTTTACCCCAGTGCTTGTTTCTACTAGGTATAAACTCATTGCAAGGCGGTTGACAACACATTAAAAGATGTTCCTCCACTGCATCAACGTGAATTCGGGGTAACTCAGCCCACCAGAAAACTAGGCGATTACGATATTTGTTAAGCATGAATACTACTTTTTTACGTCCCTTAATGCTTTTCGCTTCTCCAAGATAGTCTTTGAATCTTTCAGATAGGTACTGTTGGGCAGCCTTTCCAATATATAGAGGAATGTGTAGATCATCCGCAAATGGTTTTCCTAATTTCGTTGAAAAGCAATAGACACCATAGCTTTCTGGTATTGCATCTTGAGCATCGCGAATAAAATTACACTTTCTCCAGTCTAGTTCAATATTTTTCATTGCTTGTGAAAAACCTTCTATGTACTGAGGCAGCCATTTAATAGTTAACTCATAATCCTTTTCGAAACGTCCTGCAATTGCAGCTTTTTGGACGGCAAAGTCATAAGGTTTAGACATTTCCTCTTGTGCATAGAGAACTCAACTTATTCTTCCCAATATCTATTAGATGACCAACATAGACTGCCAACTAAAGAAATTACTTCTATGTAGTTGGCAGTCTATAAGTATCTTTATGAGGCAAACTAGCAACAATCGCCCAATACCTCGCAGTCCGAAGAGCCGCGGCCGAGGGAGACTTAGCAGACGGGTTGGGCGATTGGCTCTGGGTCAGCAGGTGGCGCAGGGCTGATTTTTTGAGCGGATTCTGGGGAAGTGGATTTGTTGGCATCACAGGTCAGGAAACAGCATACTTGTCAATTGTATAAATCTGTCAAGGGAAGATTTGGGACAGCGTGAGGGTCTGCTCCCCCACTGGCAGGGCGATCGCACTCCCAGATGTGAAAATACAACGATTCAGATAGCCAAACTGCTCCGGCGTAATCTCAGCAGGTTCGCTGTAGGCTTCCAGCGTGCGATCGACCACATTAAACAGCCAGTAGTGGGGAATAGCGGCCTCAGCATAGAGCGAAAGCTTCACCGTGCGATCATACTCTAACGACGAATCTGCCACTTCCATGACTAAGAGCGTGTCCGCAGGTGTTGGATGGGCTAATTCATAATCATCATCTCGGTTCTTCACGATTGCAAAATCTGGCTCTGGCTCTCCATCGAACATAAGCGTAATGGGAGACTGACACCGAAGAGTCGCCCTATCTCCAATGATTGGGAGTAAGACCCTGAGCAATCGAGTAATACAGGTTTCGTGGGCTGTTCCCTTTGCTGCCATTTGAACAAGCTCCCCCCGAATTAGCTCGATATGGTCATCTTCGTCCAGAAAGCCCAGCGCCACTAAACGGTGATAGTCCTGCACTGTAAATCGCACGGGCTGAGGGGTTTGATTGGGTTTGATGGTAGTAGTGATCATCAAGCCTCCTAAATAGCATCTCGGACTATACCAACTATCTTAAGTTCAGCTTATAAATGGCAGGCGAGACAGGGCAAGGTGTCGTCCTCCTCATCCAAGATAGCTTCTAAGGCTTCCACCAACGGACGATCAGGCTTTTGCTGGGCTGCCCGTGCCATTGCCTTGTGATGATCAGCAATAATTTGGTCTTTGCGCTCTAGCAATTCCAACAGGGTTTCGCCCTGAGTCCAGGTATAAGTTCTGCCGTCTCGATGATTTTGCTCGTATTCAACTGCCTTCTGGAAAAGGTCAGGATGCTCTTGTGCTAGCATGACCCATTCATATTTGCGTTGAAAGAAGCAAAAATAGCAGCCCGATCGCGATCGCCAGCGGTAATAATCAGGCATCCCAATCCCACTTTCCTCAAGTAATCGGATAATGTCAGCTTTGACGAGTCCGTGTTCTTTGAAGGGAAATTTAGCTGTGATAGTGGGCTTGGTCGAGATGTATCCATCACGGTTCTCATCGGCACGAATACCAACGTAGGTAATCACCTCGTCATCCCCTACCCATTTCTCTAGGGGTATAATTTTCATCTGCTTTGTACACCACCGCATCTTAGGAGACGGTAAGACACCGCCATACACATCCAGCCAGTGATCAAAGCCTCGTTCTGCTTCGAGGTAATGAATTTTAATCCCAAGCCAATCTTCAATTCGCCCTAGATACTCGTAAGTTTCCTTCAGTTCCTTATGGGTATCGCAGAAGAAGTACTCGATTTCTAGGTCAGGATATTGCTGACGCATAAAGATAGCAAGGGCTGTACTGTCCTTGCCACCAGAGAGACCTAGTATGTGCCGCACCTTCTTTTTGCTCATGCTGACTGACCCCGCTTCCGTTTAGGTTTTCTCAATTCACCTTGAGAATCAACATCTTTGCGGCTCAGGAGTTTTTCGTTGAGCTTCGCTAAAAAGCCCTTCTGAAGCCGGGGATTGTCTTTCAATGCTGGCGTATTCAACACCTCTTCGGTGAGCCGATCGAATAACTCCGCATATTCTTCATCAATCCAAACAACTTCATGAACTTCCTGACCATTTGGTTCGGTCACGGTAATTCTGAGAGCATCAAATCCTTTGCCTTGTCGCTTGATTTCAGTCCGAAGGGCTTCCAGGTTCTCGAACCGACGAACCAAATCACTCAAAGCAATTTCAAATCGACTGAAGTCCTCATCAATCCAGCCCTTTGGGTGTTTGTCCGCCACAATCCTGACTAGCGCCTCTAGCCAATCTCTATCAGACGAATCCTCTTCCACAGCTTTAGCGACAAAATGCCGCAGAACCGGATCGATACACTGCCCTACCAAGTAGCTGGCACGAACCCGCAAATCCTCCCTTAAGTTGGCTTCCTTGCTGCGAACCCCAAATGCTTCATAGAGGTGTTTTTGGCAGTCAGTCAGCAAATTATCGTAAGCAGTCTGAATCTCATGGATGCATTGCACCAGTTTCTTCCGAAACGCTTTTGCCTCCTGCTCATTTTCCTCACTACCCGTTGTCATGGGATTGAACCCACAAGCCTCTGGTAAAGAGATAAACAGTAAAGCATCAGGTTCTTGAGCCATCTGTAATGCCTGTAGAACTTTCCGTGCCTCTGCACTCAGCCGCTTTGTCGATCGCGTGAATTCCGGCAGTTGACGGACAAATCCAAACAATGGCTTAGCAACTGCTAGCAATGATGCATTACGCACTCCACC
>JAIUYC010000878.1 GCA_020216575.1 Coleofasciculus sp. S288
TGGCTCTTTGGATGACAGAAGTTTTGTCATTACTGAAGATCACCACATTGATTACTTGCTAAACAGTGAGCTTGAGAAAAAAATTCCGCCCAAGATATTAAAGATTCTAAAAGACAGCAGTATTTTGTTCTTAGGATATAGTCTGAACGACTATGATCTGCAACTGATTTTGCATCAAAGCTGGGTAAAAAATCTATTTGATACTAAATCATCCTGGTTCATTCATAAATCACGACCCGGCTCTCTTGAAGCGAAGCTGTGGGAAAAGCGAGGTGTAACACTGATTGACAGCACCATAGAAGAGGGTCTCACGCAACTAGAAAGCGGAATTGACTTTCGGTTGAGGGAGGCAGGGAAATATGACTGATACGCCCTTTAAGGGGTTAAATCCCTATTCTGAGGCAGATGCAAAAATTTTCTTTGGCAGAAAAGACCTGCGCGAAAGCATTATTGATAATCTAAAAGTTCGACGGTTAACCCTATTCCACGGAGCGAGTGGAGTTGGCAAGAGTTCCGTTTTGCGGGCTGGTGTGGCCTATGCCCTGCGCCAGGAAACCAAGAAAAATCTGGAAAAGTATCAGACCCCTAGGTCTGTGGTGGTTGTTTTCCCTCCCGATCCTCCCGCTGAGGCAGCGGCGAATTCCTCAGATATGAGCTATGCCTTCTGGCGAGACGACCCCTTGACAGCGCTGAAGCAACAAATCGAAGCAGATATTCAGAAAAGTATTGCAACCCTGCAGTCTCCTCAAGCTGACTTGTCCCTGGTCGAAACATTAAAAGCCTGGACAGAGGGGTTTAATGATCAGGCAGGCTGCGGTGAATTGTTCATCATTCTCGATCAGTTTGAAGAATTTTTTGTCTATCATCCCCAGCAGATTAAAGAGTCAAACTCTCAGGAGGTTGAGGAGTCAAACTTTGTGATCGAGTTTGCTCAAGCCGTCAATCATGCAGACCTGCATGTTAATTTTCTGATCTCCATTCGTAGTGACTCCCTCTTCAGGCTCGATCGCTTCCAGGAATATAGCGATCCTAAATGAGTTGTGAGAAACAGCCGTAGGTAAAAAGCTTGGCAAAGTTAAAGACTTGGCGGTGAGTCACAAACTCAAAGAGGAATTTAACAGCATTAAACGATTGACACAAATGGTAGTACTCTCGAATAAATCGCTTTGCCTGTAACCAAATATCTTCAATCGGATTCTGCTTCGGGTTATTCGGAGCAAAGCGAAGGCAAGTGATTTTCCAGTCGGACTCATCGAGTCCCTGATTGACCCATTCTAAGTAGTCTTTGACGGCTTGAGAACGGTGGTAGGTGGCCCCATCCCCAATGAGAGCAATCCGAGAGGTGGGACATTGAGCCAGCAAATACTTGAGAAAGGCAATCGTACTCTCGGAATTGCCTTTCTCCATCGGCTGAATCAGACAACGTTGGGTGTAAAGATCAATGGCTCCATAATAGGTCTGCTTGAGGCGTTCGTTGGTGATGGGCAGTTCAATGCGTTCGTTGGTTTTGCCCCACACATAACCACACAGGTCCCCCCAGAACAGGTGGCATTCGTCCTCAAAGAAGACCACCAAGCCTCCAGAGACGATCTCCTGCCGATGCGCTTCCAACCAGGCCCTAATCTCCTGTTTTTTTCTCTACTAACTCCGGGTCTGCTTTGGGATTGCGCGGTTGCGTTTTCTTCCAGCTCATCCCTGCTTGCTTAAACAAGGTGTAGTAACTTTGCTTGGAGCCAAACACCACCTCATACTCCGCTTCAATGTACGCTTGCAGTTCTCCCAGATGCCAGTAATTCTTGCGCTTCAACCAAGCAATCACGGCTTGCCGTTGTTCCGGTTCTAGATACCCGACTGATCCGGGATACCCCAGTTTCAACCCCAATACCCCCAACCGTTCGTAAATCCCAGTCCATTTGCTAATGAAGCCTGAACTCACCCCGATACTCTCCCCAATCTCTCGATGCTGATACCCTTTGAGAAACATCTGGACTGCTACTGCTCGTTTGAGTTCACGCGCATCCGGGTTGGAGTCAATGAAGTCAGTCAGGTCTTCTAGCATAGAACCATCCGTAACCATGTTTGAATCCTCTTTAGATTCTCACAACTGACTTGGGATTGCTATATATACTCCTTGCTTAGGAACTTAGATTAAGTCTACCTGAATAGGTATGCCTAATCTAGACTACCTATTCCAAGATTGTCAACAACAGTTACCAAGTGTGCTTAGCTGAGACAGATCCAATAGCCCCCAATACCCCCAGATAGCAAATCAGTAGTCATATCATTGCCCGTGATAGACTTGAAGCAGAACGCCTAATCCGTATGGTGAGGTCAGCATGAACACAGAGTTCACTCAAGTCTTTGAGTTAACCCTCTCGGAAAAATTGCAACTGCTGGAAGATTTATGGGATAGCATCGCCCAAGCTCCAGAGCAAATCCCTGTGCTTGACTGGCAAAAAGAAGAACTCGCCAAGAGAAAGGATGCCTACTTGCTGAACCCTGACTCAGGTAGTTCATGGGAGATGGCTAAGGAGCGAATTCGCAACGGACAGTATGGTGCTTAGAAATCTGATCATTCTGCCAGAGGCGGAACAAGATGTAGCTCAGGCTTATATGTGGTACGAAGAGCAAGAGTTTGGTTTAGGCGAAGAGTTTCTTCGGTGTGTTGATGCTTGCATTCAATTCATCCGTCGCAACCCTGAAATGTATCAGGTAGCTCACGAAAGTTATCGAAGGGCTGTCGTACGGCGCTTTCCCTACGTGGTCTTCTATGAGCATTCAGATACAACAGTTTTTGTCTATGCCGTTTTCCACTGTTCTCAAGATCCGAAGAAATGGCGAAGTCGATTGTCGTAGGAATAGCTAATCGCAGCATAACAAATCAATAGAGCCGACCGCCGAGAGGTTATCTTCGAGAATTAGAGGTTGTCTGCGGCGGCTCATCTCAATCGTTAGACCGCTAAACCATCTGTCAGGGCATCACAGCAAGATAGCTGTGATGCCAATCACAAATAGCCTAATATCTCTGGTTAAAATATGAAAACTGCTTACAGGGTGATATTTAAGACGTAGTATTAAGTCACAGAACGGTGTTTTTACGCCACCAGCAACGGAGAACCAGCCATCGCCTTCATCAGTGCCTAAAGAAGCTTAGGAGCTTGCAAATAAATAAAATACCAGTCATTTTAGCGGGAGCAGAGCGGAAATATCCCTCTCCTGGCTGAGAATCTCTAGAACAA
>JAIUYC010000879.1 GCA_020216575.1 Coleofasciculus sp. S288
TGCATTTTAAGGTAATTCTAAAATAATGAAAAAAATTGCACCAAAAAAAGTTTTACGTTCGATCCTTTTTAATTTTTCCAGTATTTATGATTTTGTTTCTAAAAATAGATACTGGCTGAACTACTATTTGAAAATAGTCCATGAAAAAGATTTTGAAGCCTTTAAGCTAATTACGGATAACTCCCCTCAACTTTTCCTGGATGTTGGAGCCAATGTTGGAATGTCAGCGCTCTCGATCCTGATAGTTAAACCGAATGCTAAAATTATCTCTTTTGAGGCAAATCCTATTAATTATCCTCACCTCGATAAAATTGCCAATCAATTTAGCAGTTTTGAATACAAAAAATTTGGCTTAGCGGATGAAAATAAATCGTTAATTTTCTACTGTCCTGTCTATAACAATAAAACCATGACAACACTGGCATCATTTGACTATGAAGAAGCAAAAAATTGGCTAAATTCTGATACAGTTTATGGTTTTGATAGCAACAAACTTAAGATTGAGAGTATTCCATTAGAAGTTAGAACGCTTGATAGTTTTGAACTCAACCCTGACTTTATAAAAATAGATGTTCAAGGGTTTGAATATCAAGTATTGTTGGGTGCTAAAGAGACTATCAGCCGTTGTAAACCTATATTCCTAATTGAGTCCGTAAAACCTGATGACGACGTGCATAAACTTCTTAAGAGTTGGGGGTACTCTGTCTATAAATTTAAATCTGGAAAGTTTTTCTTAAATCAATTTAACTCCCTTAATCAGTTTTTTTTCCCGCAGGAAAAATTATACCTTATTCAAAATTTTAAAAGTTAATCTAATTGCCCTCACCCCCCAGCCCCCTCTCCCAATACTGGGCGAGGGGAGCCGAATTCTGGTTCTCCTTCTCCCAAGCTTGGGAGAAGGGTTTAGGGGATGAGGGTAACCATCAGTGACATGCTCCCAAGGCTAACCGATTATCGAACTGTTTTCAGGCTCTCGGTTTTTTCGACAAACAGGTCAGTGAAAATGCTCAGCACCGTGCGATCGCGCACTAGAATATTGGTGCTGACTGACATCCCTGATTGCAGGGGAACTGTTTTTCCATTAATCATAAGAGACTGTCGATTCAACTTGACTTTCGCAGGAAAACTGTAGTAGGGACGAATTTGGTCGGGGGGTAAGGCATCTGAACCAATCCAAACTAGCTCCCCTTTAATATCGCCAAATTCGCTAAAGGGAAATGAATCAATCCTGACATCAACGAGCATTCCTTCTCTCACAAAACCGATATCTTTGTTGGTGAGATAAACCTTAGCCATCAAGGTATCATCAGGAACAATTTTGAGAATCGGTTCAGTTGTACTGGTTACAAAACCAGGAGCTGAAGGTTGGAGATCGAAGACAGTACCGCCGACGGGAGCCCGCAGCTCTTGATAGCTCAGATTTACCTTCGTCTGACTCAACTGGCTGTCAATTTCCGCGATCCTTTTCTCATTGCCGAGAATAGTTTCTCTCAAGCTACGTTTGATGGCGTCAATTCTGGAGTTAACGTCATTAATTTGTTTGTCATTGGCGGCAATCAGATCGGTTAAATCTTTGTTAGATGCCGCTTTGGTATTAAGTAGCTGTTGTTCTGCCTGGGCAATATCTAATTCCAGGCGAGATTGCTCTACAACGAGCTGATCAACTTCGGCTTGGCGGGTTTTTACCTCTTGTTGCTGATTGAGGTACTGGATTTTGGCAATTCCCCCTTCTTGTGCCACAACCTGAATATTATCCAGAATCTCTTGCTGAACTTCTAATCGACTTCTGGCATTGCTAAGTTGAACCTCGTTCTGTGCAAGCTGTCTTTTGAGCTGTCCAACTTCTAACTCATTGGCAGCGACGCGAGAGTTGAGTTCTGATGCGGCAACCCGTAAGCGCTCTCGTTCTTTAGGACTGAGGTTAGCACCTTGACTGTCCCCAATCAGTTGAGTTCGATACAGCCGATTTTCCTCGAAAAGAGCGTTTCGGCTTTCTAGGAGAGAGGGCAGTTCTGAGGAAAGATCTAACCTTGACCCTTCAAGGTCGGGCGGTGGTGTTGGTGGAGAAGCAGGATTGCGGAGTGCTGCTCGATAAAACCCGTTTTCCTTAATTAACGAGTCTTTGATTTTAATCAGGGACTTGAGCTCCGCCTGAGCAACTGTGGGATCGAGTCGAAGTAGCACTTCGCCTTGCTCAACACGCTTTCCATCCTCAACATTAAGTTCTGTAACAACTCCGCTCACCGGAGCTTGAACTTCCTTAACTGCATCTTGTGGCTCCAGCTTACCTTGAGCGGGAACGGCTTGGTCGATTTTGGCAACGCTAGCCCAAATGACTCCGAAGGTTGTCACACCGATAATCGTCCAGAGGATGCCTCGCGACCAACCGCGAGATTGTCGAAGAATGACCGGCTGGTCAAATTTACCATTCCCTGTAGAGACGGAATTATTCCCGTCTTTAGCCACCGTCACTTCAGGTTGCTGGTTAGAAACAGGGGGTGTTCCTAAAATAAGTTGTTGCTTTGACTTTGACCCATTGTTTTGGTTCATGGCTGTTGGCTCGTGCGAGTAGTTCAGAGGGGGTAGGGAGTAGGGGGTAGGGGGTAGGTGCGAGGGAATCCCTAAAACCTAACACCTAAACATTAAAGACCTACAGTTGTGCTTCTTGTTGCAGGTAGAGGCAATAGTAACGACCTTTTTGAGCCATCAATTCTTCATGAGTACCCTGTTCTACGATCGCTCCCTTATCCATCATCAAAATTAGGTCAGCGTTGCGAATGGTGGTAAGGCGGTGGGTGATGAAAAAGACGGTGCGCCCTTGATAGGCTTGAGCGAGATTCAAACACACCTGCCGCTCGGTGTCATAATCTAAAGCACTGGTCGCTTCGTCCATAATCAACAACCGAGGCGAGTGCAAAACCGTCCGTGCGATCGCAATTCGCTGCCGCTGTCCTCCCGATAACGTTGAACCCCGCTCCCCAACGCGAGTGTTGTAGCCACTGGGCAAGGTCATAATGAACTCGTGGGCAGCAGCCACCTTTGCCGCCTCAATAATTTCCTCGGAACTGGCATCTGGATTCGTCAGGGCGATGTTCTCCTGCACCGTGCCGTCAAACAAAAGTGTTTCCTGGGGAACAATTCCAATCTGACGCCGCAGGGAATACAGTTCTACCTTACTGATATCGTAGCCATCCACAATAATTCGACCAGATAGCGGG
>JAIUYC010000880.1 GCA_020216575.1 Coleofasciculus sp. S288
TCTGAGGGTACTCATGCCAACGACCTAGATAATTGGAATCCATTTTTTTAGAGCCTTGCCCTCAAGATTTTATTTGAAAATATTAATTTTGTACCGTGTGTAATTTGAATTTTACCTCTAAAGTATCACCATTATTAATGATTTTTATTAACTAATTGTGAATCAGTGAACAGTGAACAGTGACCAGTTATCAGGTTTCACATGGGGTCTAAATCCCCGTGTGAAACCGCTCGGCTGAGCGCTCGCGCCGAAGCCTACCATGCTTCGACTAAGCTCAGCAGCCATCTTTGATGGGAGCCGTTACTACTCAGGGATTAACTGATAACTGATAACTGAAAGGTGAATCTATGAATTAAAAGGTAATTTGCTTCAGATTAGACGCTATGAACTTCGTACACAACGAACTCATGAAAATCTCTCTCTGGAGCGTCTATTTTCAAGACAGGTGGGATTTTAAGTGAGAAAATAGTAGTGAGTTGGATTCATGTAGAATGCTTGAAAGACGAAGCAATAGTTCTTTGGCTAACCCCTATCCCAAAATTACCTGTCCGGCGCAACGATTCATCCCCTGTTCAAAGACGATGCGTTTCCTGTTTATAGTTAGTGACAGCGCACGGTCGATAAAAAACTCTTGTAATTTTTAGAATCCCTAAACTCTTAAGGCGGGATACGTTAAAATAAAGGATTAAAACTTACAATTTATAGCCTCCTAATCTAAAAAATAATATGGAACTCAAACTAGTGGGAATAAATGTTTCAATCGTTAAACATTTTTCAAAAAACTTCATACAAGTGGAGTATCTACCATCGCTATCAATTTAAGCCTTGGCGAATGAAATTCGCTGCTACAGAAACAAACTCCGCCTTGTGCGGACTCGCCGAGAAATCATTGGCTTTGTAACCCGCCCAGGCGGGTTTTGTTTGCATAGCTAAGGATTTGAAAGCCTTCTCTTGTCGCTAAACTAGTATCGATAGGGATTGAGGATGAGGAACGCTGTGGCACAAGTGACGCCTGAAATTGAACAGCGAGTTCAAGAACTGCGGCAACTGCTGCAAAACGCTAGCTATGCCTACTACGTCCTCGACAATCCCATCATGGAGGATGCCGTCTACGACAAGCTGTATCGGGAACTGCAAGACTTAGAAACCGAGCATCCTGAATTAGTGACGCCTGAGAGTCTAACCCAGCGCGTGGGAGAGAAACCCGCATCACAATTTTCTTCAGTACGGCATAATATTCCCCTCTACAGCTTGGAGAATGCCTTTAATATCGAAGAGTTTGCCAAATGGCAGGAGCGTTGGCAACGTTATGCTCCCTCTCAGATTAAAGAGGGACAAGAGGGATTTGAATATGTGTGCGAGCTGAAGATAGATGGAAACGCTTTAGCGCTAACTTATGAGAATGGCGTTTTGGTGCGGGGAGTAACACGGGGTGACGGTATCACGGGTGAAGACATTACTCAGAATGTCCGCACAATTCGCTCCATTCCCTTGCGGCTGAAGACAGAAACACCGCCACCCATCGTGGAAGTGCGCGGAGAAGCATTTTTGCCCATCAGTGTGTTTGAGCAAATTAATCAGGAGCGGGAGGAAGCAGGAGAGTCGCTATTTGCAAATCCGCGCAACGCCGCAGCTGGTACACTGCGGCAACTCGATCCTCGAATTGTTGCTCAGCGACGGCTAGATTTCTTTGCTTATACACTGCATATCGGAAGCCAGGAGTCAGGAATTGTAGGGGCGGGTTTAGAAGATAACCTCCCAGAAGAACAGATAACCCTTCAACAAAACCCGCCCTCTTCTAATCCAAAATCCAGGGCGCTTCCTATTCCGGAGGAAACCTCCGGAACCCAGCGTCCCAAAATCCAAAATCCAAAATCCCAATGGGAAGCGTTGGAATTGTTGCAAACTTTGGGGTTTCGGGTGAATCCGAATCGTAAACTCTACACTTCGTTAGAGGACGTTCGCGATTACTACAATTATTGGGATACAGAACGGCGGAATTTGCCCTACATGACGGATGGGGTGGTGGTGAAGCTCAACTCGTTTGAACTTCAAGAACAATTGGGCTTTACGCAGAAGTTTCCCCGTTGGGCGATCGCACTCAAGTATCCTGCTGAAGAAGCACCTACTGTTGTGAAAAATATTAGCGTAAATGTTGGACGAACGGGTGCGCTAACCCCTCTGGCAGAAATGCAGCCCGTGCAGTTGGCGGGGACAACGGTACAGCGAGCAACATTGCATAATAGCGATCGCATTGCTGAATTAGATATCCGCATTGGCGACACGGTAATTATCCGCAAAGCGGGTGAAATTATCCCAGAAGTGGTGCGAGTGCTGCCAGAACTGCGTCCACCGGATGCCCAACCGTTTCAAATGCCAACCCATTGCCCTGTGTGCAATCAGCCAGTGGTGCGTCCAGCCGGTGAAGCAGTGACTCGCTGCATTAATACCTCTTGTCCTGCCATTCTCAAAGGCGCACTGACACATTGGGCAAGCCGTCATGCCCTTGATATTAACGGAATGGGGGAAAAGCTGGTGGAACAGCTTGTTGACAAGGGGGTTGTACATTCGGTTGCTGACCTGTACGATTTAACCGCAGAACAGGTGGCATCACTAGAGCGCATGGGAAAGAAATCAGCAGAGAAATTGGTAGGAGCGATCGCCAATTCTAAAACACAACCTTGGCCACGAGTCCTCTATGGTTTAGGAATTCGTCACGTTGGCAGCGTCAATGCTCAAACATTGGTACAGCAGTTTCCTACCGTTGAACAGTTAGCTAGCGCATCAGCCGCACAAATTGAAGGCGTCTACGGAATTGGCCCGGAAATTGCCCAATCTGTCTGTCAATGGTTCCGAGTTCCTGCCAACCAGGCTTTGATTGATAGACTCCGACAGGCTAGTTTGCAGCTAGCAGCGGACGTTTCCACAATAGCGGAATCAAAGAATCAAACCTTGAGCGGCAAAACCTTTGTGATTACCGGCACATTGCCCACCCTAAAACGAGATGATGCGAAGGCATTAATTGAGAAAGCGGGTGGGAAAGTAACTAACTCTGTCAGCTCCAAAACGGATTATTTAGTTGTTGGAGAGGATGCGGGTTCAAAATTAGAGAAGGCTCAAGAGCTAGGAATCACCCAATTGAGTGAAGCACAACTCTTGGAATTGCTGGAAGATTAAAAGTCACACTTCGACAAGACTTCGGCGTGAGCGCTCAGTCGAACGCTCAGTAACTAAGTC
>JAIUYC010000881.1 GCA_020216575.1 Coleofasciculus sp. S288
TGAGGCACTTGTGCAACGGCAATGCCTGAAGCAATTCCTAGCCCAAGCCCTAAACTGGCGATACTCCTGATGATTGCTGTTTTGTTTACCATTGGAAAACCTCCTATGTAATACCAATTCCCTAAATGCTTGCTACAGATACTTTTCTTGCTCCCCCAACAATCAAAGTTTTTCCTTACATTCCCCCCTTAATAAGGGGGGCTAGGGGGGTTAGATATGTCGCGGATGAAAAGTAAATGGGATAAATGTCACTATGTCGCAAGCTACACTAATGCTCCTGAAATTGCTCCTAGCAGAAATCCAAATCCTGCTAACGTTACGAAAAATGTCACTTTCTTGAACATCGTCATTCTCCTTTGCCTGAATGATTTACCGCTTCGCTCCAGTTCTGAATTATGAATGCAAGAATTTTGAATTAAGAGTTAATAAGTCCGCTGGATTGTAGTCAAGCCCCTTGATTTATCTATGGGGCTTCCGTGAGCGTCAGCGGCTCGACGTTCGGCTGAGCGCTCACGTCGAAGCCTGAGGCTTCGCCGAACGTCCGAACGGTTAACTCAAAACTTAATAACTCAAAACTCTTGAATTAGCCAAACGTTTTGGGCTGAAAGTTACGCAGCCGCAGCGCATTTGTCACTACTGACACAGAACTAAATGCCATTGCGGCACCTGCAATAATGGGATTGAGCAGCCACCCGAAGAAGGGAAAGAGAATCCCTGCGGCGATGGGAATTCCTGCCACGTTGTAGATGAAGGCAAAGAACAAATTTTGTTTGATGTTGCGAATGGTGGCACGAGAGAGTTGAATCGCGGTGACAATGCCTTGTAAATCACCAGAGATCAGGGTAACGTCACTCGCCGCGATCGCTACATCAGTTCCAGTCCCAATTGCCATTCCCACATCGGCTTGAGCTAGAGCAGGCGCATCATTAATCCCATCCCCCACCATTGCCACAATCTTACCTTCGGACTGAAGTTTCTCAACCGTTGCGGCTTTCTGATCTGGGCGAACTTCAGCAAAAACTCGCTTGATGCCGACTTCACGGGCAATCACTTCAGCGGTGCGGCGGTTGTCTCCAGTCAACATCACCACTTCTAATCCCATGCGTTGCAAAGTACGAATCGCAACAAGAGAAGACGGTTTCACTGCATCAGCAATGCCCATAATTCCTTCTACTTTGCCATTTACCGCAATCCAGATGACTGTCTTACCGAGATATTCCAATCGATCCCACTGTTGTTTCAAACTACTGGTATCAATTCCTAGTTCATTCATCCAACGGTGCGTTCCAATTTGCACCCATTGATTGGACACATACCCTTGTACGCCACTCCCAGCAATTGCTTCAAATTCCTGTGAATCCGTTAATTCTACCCCTTGAGATTGAGCATACTGCACCACCGCTTCCGCCAGAGGATGTTCTGAATTCCGTTCCACAGATGCCGCTAGACGCAGAAGTTTGAGTTCGTTACCATTGGCTGTCCCATTAACCGTTACAAAGTCGGTTACAGTGGGTTTGCCTTGCGTAATCGTGCCTGTTTTATCGAGAACAATGGTTTGTAGTTTGTGCGCCAGTTCTAAACTGTCTGCCCCCTTGATTAAAATGCCATTTTCTGCTCCTTTTCCCGTTCCTACCATGATGGAGGTTGGTGTTGCTAAACCAAGAGCACAGGGGCAAGCAATAATTAGTACGCCCACCGTGGTAATCAACGCCATCGTGACATTACCCATGATGTTGTACCAGATGATGAAGGTGGCGATCGCAATGGCAATCACGACAGGTACAAACCATCCCGTAACGCGATCGGCTAATCGCTGAATCGGTGCCTTAGAACCCTGCGCTTGCTGCACCAGTTTGACAATTTGCGCCAAGAACGTATCTTTACCCACTCGTGTGGTTCGGAATTTGAAGCTTCCGGTTTTGTTAATCGTAGCTCCAATCACTTCATCACCAGGGCGCTTTTTCACAGGCACGCTCTCGCCTGTCACCATCGCCTCATCAATCGTGGAGGAACCCTCAACAATCTCGCCATCCACCGGGATTTTTTCACCGGGACGAACTAAAATAACATCTCCCAAAACCACCTCAGCGATCGCAATATCCACCTCTCGTCCATTACGAATCACCCGCGCCGTTTTTGCCTGCAAACCCATCAACTTACGAATTGCTTCTGAGGTTTGTCCCTTAGCGCGGTTCTCTAACAGTCGTCCCAGCAAGAGCAATGCAATAATTACAGATGCCGCTTCAAAGTACACATCGGGTTTAAGACCTTGACTGATAAACCACTGCGGTAAGAAAGTGGGAAATAAAGAATAGAGGTAAGCTGCCCCTGTCCCGATCGCTACTAGCGTATCCATTGTTGCCGTATGGCGCTTCAACGCTTTCCAGGCATTGATGTAGAACCCACTACCCGCCCAAAACAATACTGGAGTGGTGAGTACAAGCTGTAGCCAGGGATGGTGCAGCCACATGGGAATGAAGGGAATCGGCAAGCCTGTCATCGCAGGCAGCGAGCCAATCACGATAACGGCGCTGATGATACCGCTAACCCACACTTTTCGGGTCAAATCCCGATTTTCGCTTTGCCGCGCTTGCCGTTCTACATCATCTTCTGGGGCAAGTACGTCATCTTGCATGGGTCGAGCAGAATATCCAGCCGCATCCACGGCATCTTGAATCGCGGCTACATTAGTTTGGCTGGGGTTGTAGGTAACGCTGGCTTGTTCAGCTCCAAAGTTAACATTGCACGCCTCAACTCCCGGAACTGAGCGGATTGCATCCTCGATGTTACCTGCACAAGAGGCACAACTCATGCCTCGTAATTTGAGTGTCGTATTTTCCATTTCATAACTCCCTGATACGCCCGATTATTCACTCTTCGCACTATTGGTGGCTAAGCAACTGAGTATCCTGCGTTAGTAATAGCTTGCTTCACAACCGTTTCAGATGCTTCAGTCTCAATGCTGAGTGTCTTGAAAATAAGGCTCCAAGGCTCCAAGGCTCCAGGGCAGAAGGAATAATGATTTTCATCCATGCGTTGTGAGCTAGAGCTCATGATGCCTAACTTGGTTTTGGGATCGGCAGTAACCGTAGCCGTTGCATCAACTGCCTTAATTGCCTTAGTAATGGTGTCTCCGCAGGCAGAACACGCCATGTTGGGAACTTTGAGTTGTAACGTCATGATTCCAATCCTTTTACTATGAACTCCCTTTATCTTGAAGTCTCCATCGTGCTGGAG
>JAIUYC010000882.1 GCA_020216575.1 Coleofasciculus sp. S288
CGGTAATCAAGCCACTAAATCAGCCATCTTGAAGAAAATGCCCTCTGCCCGAATCATCCATCTAGCAACTCATGGGATACTGGATGAACAAAGAGGATTAGGAAGCGCGATCGCGTTAGCGCCCAATCCTAACGACCCCGACAAAATCGGAGAAGTTAACGGCTTACTCACCGCTGAAGAAATCTTGGACTTAAAACTAAACGCTTCCTTAGTCGTATTGAGTGCTTGTGATACGGGTAGAGGCGCAATCACAGGTGATGGTGTCGTGGGACTGTCTCGTTCCCTGATTAGTGCAGGTGTTCCCAGTGTTTTGGTTTCTCTGTGGTCAGTTCCTGATGCTCCAACGGCATTCTTAATGACCGAATTTTATCGCAACTGGCAGCATAATCCCGATAAAGCCCAAGCACTGCGACAAGCTATGCTGACGACAATGAAACAACATCCGAATCCTAGAGATTGGGCGGCTTTCACCTTGATTGGCGAAGCGGAATAATTTATTTTTGCATAGCTCCTGGCCTCATCCCCACAAGGGGGCTAAAACAAGTTTCGCAGCGAACGCAAATACTACTTGCTTTGTTTAGACCTTTGGGGAAAATTGTGTTAGCACAACTGAGAACGTCTAACAGATTTTTAATGGACAAGCCAGAAACTCAGGTTCGCCACGTCGGAGCTAAGGAAGTAAGCTTTACTTGCTATGTGTGCAAACAGACCATAACCCAGTGGCGCTTCCTAAGCCCAATACCCAAGTACTGTGATGAATCTATCACTCACGATGTCTGGCGATTTGGCTCCACTTTGATCACAGCCTTTAATTGTGACCCCTTAGCAACCCACTTGAGCCACAAGCCACAATTCTTGCAGTACAGCCCTGCTGGGTGAGTGTCATGTTCTCTTAGCTCTCCCTGTTGGCAAAGGCATTTTTGGCAGGGAGACTCCAAACAGATTAATATCTCTAGTTGCATTGGAGAATACAATCATAACTCGACAATAGTAAAAGCCCCTAGCCAGAAGGATGGAATATGGCGGCAATTCTCAATTTCTCAAACACAATAAGTTAACCGCCTAACGAACTAATCTAGCTTGCCTAAATCCTTAAAGTGATGTCCTCTAGAGTTCGCGAAGGTATCATCGCATCACGCCATGAATATAAGTCTCTAAATACCGCTTGGCACAATCCACATCCCGCAGCGCCAGAGACTCTACGACATCACGCACCACAGGGTGTAGACGAGGCGGAATCTCTAACTCTTGAGATGCTTTAGTTGGCAGTGAGGGTTTGCTGAAGAGTTTTGGTTGGGTCATGAAGGTATCAGTTAAAGCGTTTTTCCAAAACTCTACACGATGATTCCTATCAATGGGGTGCGTCTCAACTATTCATCTATATTAATTGAGACAGCACTTTTTTCTCTCGGCAGGGAAACGATGCACAAAGCAGTTCGCTTCCATGACCATCACACTGGTAATAAACAAGCTGTTAACAGGCTTTGACTACTTCTTCCATAGCCATAGCAACTGTTGGATAAGCTTCCAAATAACGAGCAATTTGACCACGCAGCCAATCAGCTGGGGCGTCCTTGCCATTGATCTTTTGGCGAATCCGGTCTTGTTTTGCTAAGCCCTTATTAATTTCTCGAATCACAGCACGGCACTGACGCAAGGTTAATTTTGAGGGGTCAGGTACAGTCAGATGTGAGCGGTGACCAGTAGAGACAGAGGTTGGCTGACTATCAAGAGCCTCTGATGCCTCCTTTACAGACTGAGCCACTGGTAACTGGAAATTTATCTGTGTTTCAATGAGTGCGTTGGCAGCTTCTGGCTTCTTTTCAGGTTCATTGGTCAGAACTGAGTTGATATTAACTGGTTGTGGCTCCTCTGTTGGCAGGTCGGTGGTATTAGTTGTAACGGTAGTAGCAGAACTAGGTTGATAACGTAGGCAGCAAACGAAACAAATTATCGCGACATACAGAACTGTGGCAAACATGATGTCTTGCATTGTTTTAATCCTTAATGTGTCGAATTGTGAATTGGGGCTGTGGTGTAGCGAGTCCCCATTCATTAACTGACCCGCGTTAGCGGTCTTTTCCTCAACTCAAGCTTGTCGCGATGGATGTATTAGAGTTCTAAGCCACAACTGCGCTGTTTAGACTTCCTTTTTACAGAATGCTTCGCTGTAGGAGCTGGGAGCTGTTGCGGTTCTAGATGTTCAGTAATCCCCAGTTTTTGAAGTCCCTGGTAACTGTAATTCCGTCCCAACTTGTGACCAGCAAACGCCACGCCCTCTAGTTCATAGCTGATACCCTGAACCTTACCCGTCCGAGTCTGTCTGATTCTGGGTTCCACACCCGCATCTTTCAACCGTTGCAGAAACGTGCTCATTACTGGGTTGTCAGATGCCGCTTGGTCACACAATTTTTGGAGCCGTCGCTTGATACTTTCTTGAGGCTCAAGACCCTGTTCAGCTTCTTTCCTAAGGAGCCGCGTTTGGCCTGTAGTGTCAGCCGATTTTTCTGATTCCCATGAGGAAGCCACTGGGGTCAGTTCATAGTTCTGCTCTAGCTGCCTGAGAATTTCCTCAGTTCGCCTGAAGTCCCACCAGCTATCGGCACACTGCCCATCAATACTGACCCGATTGACGACGATATGAAGATGGGGTCGTGGTTTGCCCTGAACTTCAGTGTCACTATGCAAAACCAAAATGTATTGGTTCTGACTCATCCCCAAACCATCAAGCAAATCAATAGCGATCGCTTCCCATTCCTGATCATCTAATTCCCGATCTTCCGGTGATGGACTTAATGAAATATGCTCAACTGGCCTCTGCACCCGTAGGTTTTGGCGGCTGAAAGCTCGAAACTCTGCTGCTAGCTGCCGGGGTGTGGTTGATGCCATGTTTCCACCAATCAGGCGTGCTTCAGCTTTGCCCAGCACATAGCTACACAGTCCAGAAAATCCATTACCCTTGGTGATTTTCGCAATCATTCTGACCAAGTAGCTCCAATCGGATTTGATTTAATAATTTTCTAACCTCCTCAATTTCAGCCCGTGAGTCACAGCTCACGCTCTGGCCTTCCTTCACCGCTCGGTTAATGGCGCGGGTGATTTGGTTGAGGTTCACCCCAATCTTGCCAAGTTCCCAGTAAGTCTGCTTATTAATTTGTGGGATGGGTGCTGGTAAAGTTCGCCGCTCCACACAATGTCTGAGAAATTTAGACAGATTATTTTCCAATCCAACT
>JAIUYC010000883.1 GCA_020216575.1 Coleofasciculus sp. S288
AACCGCTAATTCCGCCTTGCGCCACTTAACTTCCAGACTCCCTTGACGCAGTTTAATGTTGAGATAGTCACACTGCGGGGTATAAAGATACAAGTCTTCCCGTTCTTCAGGCGGCCTTAGCAACTCACCGGGACAATCAGTACTGAACCAGTATTCCACCTCAACTGGGGGCGTACCATGATAAAACCAACGGAGTTCGAGAGTGGTTAGCGAAAATCTAGACATTTCGGACAGTATCAGTGCAGGGCAATTCCTTCTCTGACTTTACCTGCTCGATCGCCTTCTGGCCAGATTCCGCATCTAGATGACTCGTATTGAGTGCGATCGCAACTCTCCAAACAGTAAAGTCCACAAACTAAGGCAATTTTAAATTTAGTTCTTGCAGAGTTTCTGAATCTGCATTAATCGTAATATTGGATTCGACAGACTGACCATTGATTTTTAACTGATAAGTCCCTTGTCGCAACTGTTCTAAATAGTAAACGCCAGCACTGTTAGTAACCGATAAAATTGATGAACTAGAATTGGTAGAAATTGCTTCGACCCTAGCTCCACCTATCGGTTTCCCTTCTGTATCGGTAACAACTCCAGCAACGGTATAGGAGGGTTGGAGAGGAATAAGAATCGGTGTATAACTTCCTTCAACCACTTCAACTGCAAAGGCATTCACAGACGGTTGGAAGTCAGGAGGAAACCCAGCTGCTTCCAAGTCAAGTCGATAATTTCCAGGAGGAAGACGCATGAGAAATCGATCGTTCTTAATATCAATTTGCTGAGGTTTTACCAACTCGTTATTGACAATGAGAAACTCCGAGTTATCTGTATATACTTCTTCATTGGAATCTCGCTTTCCATTGCTGTTGAGATCGAAAAAGGGCTGAACTAACAAACCCCCTTGAGTGCGTAGACGTTCCAATTGGCGATCGCCTGGAGTAATTCCTTGTTGAAAACCTAGACTCGAAACCAATTGAAGACTGAAGCTGCTTTGGTCGGACGTAAGCGAAACTCCCTGATAGCGTGCTTGTAATAGAATTCCAGGTAAAATTGTTGTTCCCGCAGTGGCATAAATCCCTGAACCTTGAGAACCGATACTATAGCCTAATTCAGCTTGCCACAGAGATTCACCATACCTCGTTCGAGTAGGAGACCTATAACGCCAGTAAGCAGTTAGCAAATTAGCCGTGTTAGAGGAACTGCGAGTGTTGTAGTTTAAGACTAAAGACTGGTAAGGAGTAAATCGGTATGATAACTGGGAAGCTGTGCTTACACTGTTCCCTTGGTGAGTCAAGTAGAACTTTCCTAAACGTTGATAAAGACTCCAACTCAAGTGAGTATCTGTATCAACACTAACTCGGGCAAGGGTTGTGGAATTTGCTCCACCTGAGAAGTATTGAATGCCAAAATTTGCCCCTTGGTCTAAATTGCCGTTGCTGAAAAACCTAAATTGAGGTGAGATTTGCCAATCAAGGGTATAACGAACGTCATCAAAATCGCTGCTCAATGTGGCGTAAAAATATGGAAAATCATCCCAGATAAGACTTGCATTAACATCTACATCATCTCCGATTAAACCAGAAACAGCGACTCTTAAAGGAGAACCCTTAGGTTGATAAAAAACCTCTGCTAACGCATTAAACGATGAGTCATAAACAGCACCCACACCAACTGTTAAATCTTCTGTGAGTCCCCAACGTTGCGCTACTCCTGCATTAAATTGAGTAAACTCACCCAGAAAATCGTTAGCGTCTAACCGACGTTGCCATCCGCCAGAAATAATAAGTGCCGATGCCCTTGTTGGAAGCTGCTCCGGTAAGATTGTAAAGCGAGCCTCTTCAATTTGCGGCTCGGCAGTAAGGAGTCCATCTGTATACAGTAATACTTGGTAGTTTGTACCAATCTGTCTGCCAACGGGAACATTATCAAAGCGGTAAGTCCCCGAAGAATCAACTAACTGCTCGGCAACAACCTGTCCACTATAGATATTTCTAACTAGACGCACCAACGTTCCTGGTTCAGCACGACCTGTAACGGTTGCCGTGACACGTTCTGGTTGTAGGCGACGGCTAGGATTTGCGCCACCAGTACCATAGATTGGGTAGGGAGAAAACCCCTGACGTTGAATTGTGGTAAATCCCCAAAAATCACCCCCGCGTTGACTGCGCCAAAAAGTCGGTTGAGAACCTAAATAATAATCACTAGAATCTGTTTGTCTGAGGATTTGTGCTTCAGATAATTGCCAAGTTTGGTTCTCTGCTAAGTTACGTTGGTTCAGACGCACAAACCAACTACTATCAAAAAGTGTCCCAACCGCCGATAAACTGCCCTGGCTCCTCATAGAAGAAGATTCGGTATCGAGCAGACTAACACGCTGTTCCAGCATGCTTAATGTTACATCGGAAGCAGAAAATTCAGGCAGTCCTTCTAATAGTACAGGTCGTTCTTGGCTGTCGTTACTCCCCGATCTTTTAACTTGAGGAACATCAAAAACAATAGCATATTCACGCAAATTGAAATTGGCTTTAATTCCTAAAATATCTTCGATTTGTTGGATTGAAAATACTAATCCTAATTCAGGATCGGTATGGAGTTGATTGAGGTTGATACGAGTAATTTTAAATGGCGATCGCAATTCTACTTCATTATCAGATACAACTTGAGTAGTAAAGTTTAATGCCTTAAGGACAGTATCGTAAGGAATCAGCCAATTTTTAAAATTGAGCGCTTCATTATCCGTAACTTTGCCTCTCACTAAAACACTAGGATTGACATTGCGCCGTCCGACATTTAATCCAATAATAAAGACAGTAGATTCAATTGAATTATTTTGGGCTGGTGTTGTTTCGCTTGATTTTGTCGGAGCTTCTTCTTGGTGGGTATTTTCCTGGTTCGTTTCATGTTCAGATGTTAATGGTTTAGGCTCGGAAGTAGCTGGCTGAGGTGGAGAGCCTTTTTCTGAAATTATTGCCTCCCCATCTGCCCCTATTATCGTGTTATTTTCACTGAGTGCTTGTGAGTAAGAGAATTGACAATCTTGCATTGTTTCTGGTGATACTGCATTTGGGGTGATTCGAGGTATATTCTCAACCTCTGGATCGCACTGTTGGGAAGGTGTTATGTTAGGGTTTTCTTCTAATGCCTGTGCCAAAACTATTGGTGTTTTTGAAACATCTTTTATAGCTGAAACAGACAAACTAAGTAAGAGTATTTTCTTGAGATCCACAGCGAAC
>JAIUYC010000884.1 GCA_020216575.1 Coleofasciculus sp. S288
AGGCGATTTGAACGCACAACAGCTTAACGCTTTATCTCCTGTATTGCTGCCTCTGCATTCACTAACCCACTGCCAAAGAAATATTGTTCGGGCGATACGGGTTTGGGTTGCGGGAAAATGCCGGACGGACGCAGAAAGGGAAAATTCGTTGCAGTGCCAAAGCCGACAGCCGATTGTAAGCGGTATTGATTTTCATCGGCTTTTGAGATGCTGAGTCCCTCGTAACTCGACGTTTCTTTAAGAATTTGCACGAGGCGATCGCGATTTAAGCGACGATTAGAGTCTTCTCCTTTCATCAGCGCCAGCACACCTGACACGGCGGGAGCGGCAAACGATGTTCCCTGCACCTGCACATACTTACCTTGCGGATCTAACGCCATTCCCCAAGCGAAGTTAGGAACGTCCATTCCCTGCCAGAAACCATCCACCCAAGTTCCCCCCGTCGTGAGAATTCCACCACTCAGGCTTTGCTCGGTATCCCCACCAGGCGCGACGACATCCAGCCTGCCACCATAATTGCTATAAACGGTGCGATTGCCTCCCAGATTCGTCGCCCCAACGGAAACCACTCCAGGAATCGCGGCGGGAAAACCCACTCCATCCAACCCATCATTCCCAGCTGAAGCAATGATGACCAGTTTGGGGTTCGCATCCAACACTTCAAACATTTGGTCGCTCAACTCCCGATCCGGAAGCAAGCTACCCAAGCTCATATTAATCACATCTGCCCCCCGTGATGCCGCATAACCAACAGCTTCAATCAAGGTTGCAGAAGTAATCTCCCCTCCCAAGCCAAATACTCGCACTGGCAGGATTTTCGCATTCGGTGCAACTCCTGTGACACCCATCTCCTCCGCAGGACGCGCTGCAATCACTCCAGCAGACCAAGTGCCATGAAACTCTGCTGCCACGCGATTGCGGATATAATTCCGTATCCACGTTGCTAGCTCTGCTTGTGACGCTTCGGGGTTAAAATACTGATACTCTAGACTCAGTCCTTCATACTCCTTCACCAACTCGGCATCTGAGAGTGTAAACGACTTCTGAAAATCCGATCGCATTATTCCCACTTCATCCGGGCTAATGCGCGTATCTGGGTCACCTTCACCTTCTCCAGAAAAGTCCCAGCCGTGAACCTCACCCGGTAACTTGTCTTCAACATCATCCCCGACCTCATAGACATTATTGACTAAATCGGGATGATCCCACTGAATCAAGCTATCAATAACGGCAACAACCACCCCCTCGCCCTTATTGCTGTTCTTCCAGGATTCCCTTGCTCGTATATCGGTACGGGGCAATAACTGACCTCGCCTAGCAGTACTATCGAGATGCCATTGCAGGGGTAGCATGGTTGAAGGAAAGGGGGTTTCTGCGTTGGAGGGAAAGCGACTCAAAAGCCCTTGCAATCTCTCAACAGCATTGGGTGTCTCTCTGAGGGCGGCATTACCCACTGTCTGCTGCCGGACGAGGTGGGAGAGAGTTTGGACAAAATTGGGGGTAGCAGACTGAATTCCTGTCATGCCATTGAGCTGATTGGCCACATTCAGGACTGCCGTTCCCGATGTCGATTGCGATCGCACGAGATAACGATTTTGAGAAAAGCGTAGCGGTCGAATTACCTTCAGATTGTGACGACTTAGCAGAAGTTGCCGTTGGAGATTCGAGACTCCTGGCTCAAAACTGAGAACAATTTCATTGGGGAGAATAACCGTTTGCGTATTCTCACCGGAGGATACTTCTGATGTCGTGGTGCGGGTGAGGACGGGTAGTGTATTCTCAACGTAGGATTGTTGTTGAATTCGCTGAGTGACGGCATCAGGGTTATCCAGAGCGCCGGATAAAAGCTTAACTAAAGCATAGCGATCGCCCAAAGGATTCACTTCGACATCTAACGCTGGCGCACGGGTAACACTGCGCGTGCCACCTCCACCTCCTTCCAAGGCTTGCCGCAACCGTACATGGGGCGATAGAAGACTTCGTGTGTTCCTAGGTTGGGGCTTGAATTCGACGGCAATCACATCCGAACGCAAGTTTAGAGGAATTTTCTGACCGTAGAATGTGTAAAACAGCTCGCCCGATGTTGGAACTTGAGCCATGGCTTGGTAAGGCTGCGGGTAATTGGAAAGGGTTGCTGCACCCCACAAACAGCCGGTCAGGAAAATGCTAGACACAAGACGTTTCACAATCGCTACTCCAACAGATAGTGTTATCGACCTATATCTCTATGAGCTTGAGGGTTATGCACAAGACCTACTGAGATTCACGCAAACTTTACTCGCAGGATCAGCCCAAGAATCACGATTACATTATTTTGATGGTACGCTTTTGCCCACCATATAGGAGAGTCTTTAGTCCTTGCGTCTTGGAAACAACTAATATGAGAGATTGAAAACTTAAGAACGTTGCATCCCTTGAGCGAGGGTTTGAGTTGCCAAGGTTGCAATAGAGGTAATTGCTTGCTCGTCTGAGAGCGGCAATTGTTGGTCAATTAATAGCATTGCCAGCCCGTGTACTAGTGACCAAGCAGCCCAAGCCAGTTGCCGAGGCTCACCTGTGCTGAATACACCAGCTGTTTGACCCGTCATAATCACATTAACTAATACAGCAAAGGTCGCTTCACCCGCTTTCGTCAGTGCTGAATAGTCTGGATTATTGGCTCGAAATGCGCCAAACATCACTCGGTAGTGCGAGGAATGATTGACGGCAAATTGCACATAGGCAACCCCAGTGGCTTGCAGTTGCTTCAGAGGGTCATCCAAAATGGTTTGGACGCTCTCTTGAAGATAGCGGGTGAGGACATGAAAACCTTCCTCCGCGATCGCTGCCAATAGTGCATCTTTGTCAGAAAAGTGACGATACGGTGCTGCATGGGACACGCCAACCCGACGGGCAACCTCCCGCAGTGATAACTCACTGATATCGCGTTCTGAAATCAGTTCCAGAGCAGCGTCGATTAACGCTTGACGTAGATCGCCGTGATGATAGGTGTCTCGCTGCGTTTTCATGGGCTTTGCATTTATCAGTCATTATTATGATTCTGCATGTTGACGATGTTAACATCTAGAATTAATCTAAATGTTATCAGCGTAAACATATGTCCATGCACTAGCGTTGCTTCTTTGTGGAGTATGCACCTGGCTCAAAACAGTTCTGCTTGCGAGGATATTGATGTATGAGTTATTCCGTTTACCGGGTCAATCTTCCCGAAAACTCAGAGG
>JAIUYC010000885.1 GCA_020216575.1 Coleofasciculus sp. S288
GTTGCTATTTATCTACGCTATCGCTTCCGCAAAGACATCAAATGGTAGAAAAAATCCCCAATCATCTCACCGAATTAACCGCACTTAAGCCGAAAGCTGAAGTCAAAAATCTCAATTTTTACTACGGTTCGGTAAAAGCCCTTAAAACGATTAACCTGGCTATCCCTGAAAAACAGGTAACGGCGCTGATTGGACCTTCAGGCTGTGGCAAAACGACGTTACTGCGGTGTTTCAATCGCCTGCACGACCTTTACCCCGGGAACCGCTACGAAGGGGAAATCCTCTTAGACTTGAATGAAGGAAATGCGATCGATATTTTGGGGCGTCAGGTCGATTCGATGGAAATTCGGATGCGAATTGGCATGGTGTTTCAGAAACCCAATCCCTTTCCCAAATCTATTTATGAAAATGTTGCCTACGGGTTAAGAGTTCGGGGTCAAACCAAGCGGAGTGTCCTTGATGAAACAGTGGAGCAAGCACTACGGGGAGCCGCTTTATGGGAAGAAGTTAAAGACCGCTTGCAGGACAAAGCATTTAACCTTTCAGGGGGTCAACAACAGCGCTTATGTATTGCCCGTGCTCTCGCAACAAATCCGGAACTGATTCTTTTCGATGAGCCGACTTCTGCCCTCGACCCCATCGCCACTGCCAGTATTGAAGAATTAATGAGTGACCTCAAAAAGCAAGTCACAATTTTGATTGTGACTCACAGCATGCAACAGGCAGCTCGGTTTTCGGATTACACGGCGTTTATGTATCTGGGCGAACTACTGGAATTTAATAAGACTACAACGCTGTTTGCTAGTCCCATGAATAAGAAAACTGAAGATTATATAAGCGGACGTGTTGGTTAGTCCGAAGCTGTAAAAAATTATCACGGTGCGAGGATGAACGGAGGCAAAAACATTACAAAACTTGGATTTATGAAACCGTTCTTCTTGTCATTAAAAAACTTGCCTCCTACTGTACAGGTCTTGTTTCGACCAATGCTACTCATTTCATTGGTCGTTCACGGCTTACTTTTAGTTGTGCCAATGCAGTCCCAGCCTGAACCTCAGCCTGAACCAGAACCGCCTAAAGAAGAGCCTGTTAAAATTACGACTTTAGTCGCTCCATCTCGCAAGCCTTCTCCCAAACCAGCCCCCAAACAAACTCCCAAGGCACGTAAGCCAAGTCCTAAAAGAACTCCTAGAAGAGTACAACCGATTCCTCAACCCGATGTTGAACCACTCCCTTCATTAAAGCCAAAAGAGGAACCGCCTGAAGAACCACAGCCAGAAGAAAAGCAACCTCAACAATCACAGCAAGAGGACAGTCAGACTAAAGACCAGCAACAAGCAGACACTCAAACTAAAGAACCGCAACCAGATGATAATCCAACGGATAACAAACAACCAGACGTTAATCCTAATGCAGGAAGAGAGGCCGGTCAGGGACTCCTTGAAGTATTGCGTCCGAGAGTATTAGAGCGTTTGCTAGCAAGCACTAACGATCCAGATTATACTAACGAGTTCCTTGATTCTTTACCGTTCGGTCTCGTGAAAGACGAACAGCAGCAGTACTTCTTTGCAGGACAAGACCAGCTTATGAAGGGAGCTGTAGCTTCGCTTGCTATTCCTCAAATCAACTCTCAAACGGCGTATGACGAATACATTAAACCCGAGTTAGAAGGGCTTGACTTTACAATCGATCCATCAGAGAAATATGGTGGGGCAAATTTGTATAAAGCGAAGAATACTGAGGGAGTTGAGTTCTATATGAGCTTGGTGAGCCTCAAGCTTGGGAGTGGAGCTTTCGTGGTGATTTGGGCAAAAGATCCTAGAGTAGAAGAAATGCCGTAACGATTGAGCTTACCTGTGCTATTGCAAAGCGAGAGCAGTATCTATGAAACAAGCTGGTTCCTTCCACAATTCATCCGCTTCGCAGCGAAATTTATTCGTTCCGATGCTGCTAATCGCTCTAGTGCTGCATGGCGTTTTTTTAATGCTGCCTACAGGTGCTGACACGGAAAAACCAGAGGCGTCTGAAGATAATGCCAAGGCTCAAGTCCAACCCATTGAGCCCCCCTCTGTGCAACCGACACCTCAACTGTTAGACAATCAACTTAACTCTACACTCAATCCGCAAACACTCGCTCTACGACGACCGACTCCTCAACCCTCTGAAAGCGACTCCGAAACAGAGTCCGACGCTAGACCTATCCCCAGACGCGCCACACCCGTTAGACAGAGCGATCGCACTTCCTCTCAAACTAATCAGCGAACTCGTTCCCAAGCCACATCAACTCGCCGAAATTCCTCAACTCGCGCTGCTTCTGAGTCGCGACGAGAGTCGAATCCTCAATCATCAAACTCATCCCGCGATCGACGAACGTCAGCTACCTCAGACTCATCGCAGGAGCAAAAAGCATCAGCTACCTCAACCTCATCACAGGAACAAAGAGCATCAGGCATTCCCACCTTCTCCCAACAGCAAAGTCCGTTAGCCGCCTCAAACTTACCCCAGGAGCCAAAACAGCCAGAGACACCACCACCACCCAAGCCGGTGGGGATTCTCTCAGAAACTTTTTTGAGAGACTTTCCTTACTATTTGGGGTCTTTATTAACATCTGGCGGTCTATTGAAACCGGAATTTGATGACCCGAAACAGAAGTATATCTATCATACAGTAGATGAAATAGAGAAAGTTGCTACTAATTTTGATAAGCAACTTACAGAGAAAGGCTTTAAAGTGACCCAAAAGACTAATGAAGACAACTTTAAGGTCTATGAGGTTGTGAAAGGAACTACAACTCAGTTTCTCCACTTGGTTTTTAAAGATGGGAAAACAGCGATTTTTCTGGATGATAAAGAACACAAACTGGATGAATTGCAACAAGAAAAACCAGAGAACTCGCTACCTGCACTAATCCAGTTTTACGATACGTTCAAAGAAAAAGTCAGAGATAACCAAGACTTACACTTACAAAAGCTAAACCAGTCGGATCTGGATCGCTTTCCTGAAGCTGAAGTACTGAAAGCAACCAACACAGAAGCAGGGGAGCTAGAAATCGATACGCTACTACTCGATCAACTCGAAGCGATCGCATCTCCCTCTCACCCTATTTCCTCCGAGCAACTTGCTTCCTCCATAACCAATAATCTGAGCAATGGAGAAGATGCCTTTAAGGTTGAGAAAATAGGCACTCATGGAGGTGGAGAACTTTATGAAGTCACAAAAG
>JAIUYC010000886.1 GCA_020216575.1 Coleofasciculus sp. S288
ATGGAGTTGCATTACGGGGGGCAAGAGCCTTATTTCTGGCAAGATGATGATATCTCTGTAGTTGAGGCGATCGCAACTCAAGCTGGGGTAGCCTTAACTCAAGCCCAAGCCTATACCGATCTAGCCGCACTTAACCGCCAACTCGAAGCACTGGAACGCACTCAAAATAACCTAATTGCTATTGTCGGCCATGAATTGCGAACTCCCTTGTCTACAGTTCAAATTTGTTTGGAAAGTTTAGCCAGCGAACCAGATATGGCTCTAGAGGTGCAGCAGACAATGCTGGAAACCGCTCTGGGGGATGCGGAGCGCCTGCGAAACCTCATTCAAGATTTTCTCACTCTCTCTCGGCTCGAAAGCGGTCAAGTCCACCGCCATCCAGAATCCATCCAGTTTCAGGAAGCTTTAGATTTAGCGCTGAGTGGACTTAAAACCAGTTACTCTCAAAAGAGTTTACCTCCCATTCACGTTGAGTTACCCGCTCAATTGCCCGCCGTTCGAGCGGATGGAGATGAGCTTGTGGAAGTCTTAACCAAACTTCTAGACAACGCTTGCAAGTTCAGTGATGCCGAGGGGGAGATAATCATCCAGGTTCAAATCCGCAGCACAGAAAATAACGCGGCTGAAGACGATGTAAGTGGAGCATCGTTACAGGAGAACAACCACCGCAATCCAATGCTCGAAGTGATTGTTGCCGATACCGGACGTGGGATTGAACCCAGTCAGCTTGAAGCAATCTTTGACTGCTTTTATCAAGAGGAAGGAGCGTTGCGACGTACTGCGGGTGGTACGGGGTTGGGTTTAGCCATTTGTCGCCGCATTGTTGAAGGGATGGGGGGACAAATTTGGGCAGAGTCGGCAGGCAGAGATCGAGGAAGTCAGTTTCACTTTACAGTACCGATTGAGCCATCTAAGGCTGCTATGATGGCGTAGGAATTAGCTGCTTGCGAAGGCGTTGACCTCTTTCCTGGACTCAGCTATATGGCTTCTGGACTCTATGCGATCGCACATATCGGTCACCTCAAGCTTTTCATTGGTGATGCCAGCCGCATCAGGAGTGCATGGCTTCCCGTGTTAGCTCAACTCGATAGTGGCACATACCCAAACACTACTCTGCAAACGGTGTGGAACAAGGAAGGAAGCAAACGCTACTTCACCTTCCATCTCCGAAAAGACATCATAAACGACTTGGAGATTATCGGGATTGAGCAACTTGCTCGTGAAGCTGAATCAATCTAATACCAATTCCCTAAAACATTACTACAAATCAAAGACTGATAATTGGTCAACGCGCTACGCGCATGCTACGCAAACGGTAATACCAAATCCGGATTAACTACCCCCTTTTTAGGAATGTAGACGCGGAGCGGCTTGCCACAGGCTACCACACAGGCACAGAGGTCGCTCCAGAAGAGAACAGGAGGAAATCAAAAGATAAAAGGGGTTACAAATTCGGATTTGGTATAATTATTCATCGTAAAGAAGTGACCAATTACCCATTACCCATTACCAGTAGAACAGCTTTTTTCAACACCACCCAACGTCCTGGCTAATTGTCCTCCTAGAGCTACAGTAATGGTAGCTACGTAGGCTACAAGCGCTAGCCATAAAATATGGTTATTGTGCCAATACCAGGCAGTCGTTGCTAGTGGAATAAACCCTAGTCCGAAGGCAACTAGAACAGCGTTCCGCAGAGTTTTGCCCTCCTTTAATCCGATGAAATACCCTTCCAGCATAAACGCAACAGCAGTCAGCTCGAGTAACGGCAATAGCCAACGGGTGTAATTTGTGATGTGTTCGTTCACTTCCGCATGATTAGTCAATAGCCCAAATACGGTATCTGGCATAATAATGGACACCGTTGCAAAACTAAGGGCGATCGCTAAAGCGGTGACAATCGAAACGATTAGCAGTGGACGAAAATACTCTGTTGCTCCCTTGCTCTTAAAATTTCCGGTTAGGGTTTGTGTCGTCATGCCCACTCCCTGAATCGTGAACTGACTCAACAATGCAATCTGGAGCAGCAAACCGTTTTGAGCTAGAGTGGTTGTTCCCATCAGCGAACTGAGATTTGTGAAGATCGCGTAGGTAGAAATCAACACCAGAAACCGGATTAAGATATTTCCCTTCAGCGCAACCGTCTCTTTCAATGCTGCCCAATCAAATACCTCACGTAGAGCAGCAAATAGCTCGTTCCATCGGATACTGAAGCCAACTGCAATTAACCCAACTAATAAGGACAAATATTGACTGAGTGCCGTCGCCAATCCAGCTCCTGCACTTGCCCAACCCCATTTGAAAATCATCACGTAGTCTAGCAGGACATTAGAACCATTACCGACAAGGGAGATGAGCAAAACTGTGCCATTCATTTCTCGCCCCAGAAACCAGCCGATAAGGACAAAATTGAGCAGAACCGCCGGGGCGCCCCAAATTCGCCCATAGAAATAGTTAACCCCTGATGCTTCAACTTCTGAAGAACCACTTAAGATTGCAAATCCTACCTTTTGTAGTGGGTATTGCAACAGCAAAATGACTAAAGCGATCGCCAATGCCATTAAACCACTCCGCAGCCCTGCCAGTAAGATAGCTTTGTGGTCGTCGAGTCCAGCCGCTTGGGCAGTAAGGGCGTTTGTACTCGATCGCAAAAACTTTAGAACCCTATAGAGGTAATCAAACAGGATGGAGGCTAGGATAACACCAGCCAAATGCCGGATTTCCGTCAGATGCCCTAGGAAGGCTGTATCAACCAAACCAGCTAGGGGTACCATCATGTTGGAAAGAACACTAACCAACGATAGCCGATAGAAGCGGGGCAGAAAATTGTACTGATTTGGAAGTGCAAACGACATCTTGATCAACCTTCAAACCATTTATTAACTTGATTTGACCAAAAACAATGCAAAATTGGTCATTGGTAATCGGTAATTGGTAATGGGGAATTAGTAATTGGTAATCGGTAATTGTAATTCATTACCAGTAATAGTTTAACTTGATTAATCAGGTTGTCTACCTATTTTTTATCCACCACAGAGGACACTACAGGGCACAGAGGTAAATAATAAATAGGTAATCTTGGGGCGGGAAGGGAGTAGATGCACAGCAGTTTATTTAGTTTTCAATTCGGTATACTCAAATCTTGCACCAAGCCCTCAGAATGGAATTCTGGGGCTATACAAACTAAGTCCGCCTGCGCGGACTGACCGAAAATCAAGCATTT
>JAIUYC010000887.1 GCA_020216575.1 Coleofasciculus sp. S288
AATTGCCGTTCTAGTGCTTCCAGCCCTTCTACCGTTCCTTCCAGAGTTTTTTCTCGCGCTTGCTCCTCCAGCCTAGCTGCAATAGTTGGCATGACTAGCACGCCAACATTGGCACTCGCCCCCTTAATTCGGTGAGCTTGCTGCTCAAGGGTCATAAAATCCTTCACCTGGAGAGCAAGGCGCATCTGTTCCAATCCCGGTTGAGCATTCTCAATAAATGTTTGCAAGAGTCGCTGCTGAATTGCCACTCTACCACGAGAGATACTGTGCAGGCGTTCCAAGTCCAGCACCGTTTTGTCCGTGTCGAGGGCTGGAGGTGGAGAGGAATGATTGACACTGGACGGTGTTGCTGCAATGTTAGGTGTTGCCGTGTGCTTGCTCCAGTGCCGCAGCATCTCTCCCAAAGCTTTCTGCTCAATTGGTTTAGTCAGATAATCATCCATTCCAGCAGCCAAACACTTGTCGCGGTCATCTGGCATGGCATGAGCGGTTAGAGCAATGACTATCGTATGTCGGTCTGCGTCTTCACGGCATCTTAGCTCTTGGGTTGTCTCGTAGCCGTCCAATATCGGCATCTGACAATCCATCAAAATAACCATAGCCTTGAGCAGGTTCTCCCGCAACTGTGAGGCTCTTACCGGTTTAATGATGTAGCCTGAAACCCCCATCTTCATCAAATCCTCAGCCCGAGCCTGCTGACTCACAGAAGTCATCAGAATCAATTTCGTCTGGCTCAAATCTGGGTCAGAACAAATTAATGGTGTTAATATCGCTCCCTGCATATCTGGGAGTTGTAGGTCAAGGAGCGCCACATCGTAGGGATGCCCCCGTTGTGCAGCCTTTTGCAACGCGGCTAGGGTACTCCTAGCATCAGCGGCTTCGTATACCTCCATACTCCAAGCCTCTGCTAGACATCGCACTGCCTGACGAGTCTTGGGGTTAGGGTCGGCAACTAAAAGTTTCAACTGGGGTAGGATTGACGTCCTGTTGGTCAGTTGAGGAGTCCGCTCAGGAAGATGTCCCTTTGTCAATTTGTTGCACATCTACTTCCGTTAATTTCACCTCAACTGTATGCACAGAGTCCTCAATACTGGAAATCTTACTAGCACCTGGAATGGGAATAATGCAAGGTGACTTCGCTCGCAGCCAAGCGAGGACAATTTGATAGACAGAAACACCTTTTTCTTCCGCAAGCTGAGCGATCGCGGGAATATCCTTTAAGCTACCAACCCGACGGCTACCCCCTAGTGGACTCCATGGGAAAAATGTCAGTCCTTCAGTTTCGCAGTATTCGAGAACTCCATCAAACTCGGGTTGCCGATACCAGGGATTGTACTGATTCTGGACAGAGACAATTTCGACAACATCACGAGCGCGTTTAATTTGCTCGACTGAAAAGTTGGAAACGCCAACAAACCGGATCAGACCCTCCGTTACTGCTTCCTTAGCAGGTGTCAGTACGTCCTCAATCGTGTAATTGAGATCGGGTGCATGGTATTGCCAAACATCGATGGGTTTTGAGCCACCTAACGCTTCAAAGCTGATGCGGATTGTCTCCCGCAGATGGTCGGGGTTCCCGTTGCGTACCCAGTTTCCCTCAGGGCGCATTAAGCCCCCTTTGGTAGCAACAATAACATGGCTGGTGTCCCCATTATATTGCTGGAGAGCTTTGTGGATGAGCTGTTCGTTGTGATGCTTGTCAGATTCATCCTGGCAGTAGGAGTCAGCTGTATCGATAAGAGTGATCCCTAGATTTATTGCCCGATGAATCACCTCAATCGATTGCGACTCTGGAGGTCTGCTACTTAAAGACATCGGCATACCACCCAGACCAATCGCACTGATACTAACACTAGTGTTGCCCAGCTGTTTCGTTTCCATTATTCAACCTCGCTTTTGTCTTCTTCCATCGTCACTGAGACTTCAGCTCATTTGAGTAAGACGAGCTTTCCTAACCTACTTTTCCCCTGACTTGAAAATAAGGCAGAGGGCAGAAGGAATAATGATTTTCATCCATTCGTTGTGAGCTTTTTCTCATGGTGTCTAATTGTTTCACTTAAGCCGATACGCTAAAGCAAAGCGATCAATGCCTGCTAAATCTGGAAGTATCTGAATATGGCAGTAGCTGCCTTGTTGATGCAACAGTTGGGCAACGGTATCGGCTTGTCCTGCCATCATTTCAATTAACCAGACACCACCGGGACGAAGATAATCTAGAGAGGTTTCAATCAGATGCTGAATGCAGTCCAAACCATCAGCCCCCCCATCGAGAGCAAAATGGGGTTCATGGTTGGCGACTTCTGGTTGCAACTGAGCAATTAAACGGCTGGGGATGTAGGGAGGGTTGGACACCATGCCACTCACCTGACCTTTTAAAGCGTTGAGAGGCTCCCACCAAGACCCTTGGTAAAACCGAATTCTTTGTTGCAAGCCTGCCTTGTGAGCATTTTGTTGGGCAATAGCTAGGGCAGCCGTGCTGCGATCGACGGCATGAATGGTTGCCTCTGGGAAAACGTCTGCCAGTCCGAGCGAGATCGCACCGCTACCCGTTCCCAAATCTACCCAGTGTCCTAACTCCAACTGAGCGGTTGGGTTGTTCTTTGCCGCCTCGAGTGCCAAGTCAATCAGGTACTCGGTTTCTGGGCGAGGAATCAGGACAGCTGGGGAAACGGTTAGGGAAAAGTGACGCCAAGGCGTTACCCCAGCCAAGTACTGAATGGGCATTCGCTCGTGAAGACGCTGCTGCCACATCTGGGAGAGTATGGGTAGGGGATAGCGTAGTTGGATTTGCGATCGCTCTTTAAAAGACCCCAAACGCAGCGCCAGTGAGTCGAGTCCTGCCACTTCTTGCAGCAACCAATCAACTTCAGCCGTTGGCACACCCGCCTCTGTTGCCAATTGCCAGGCTTCCTGACGCCATTGCCAGAGTTCCAAACCCGACACGGAGGTACTAGATAGAGCGGGGGAAGCAGGGGAAGCAGGGGAAGAGGCAGAATGTTTTTGTGAGAAATTGGTAGACACTTCTCCCCGGCTTTGTTCTCCCCCTGCCATTTCTTTCTGGAATTCTCCTCGCTCATTACTGCCCAAGCCTTACCTCCTTTCCTTCAGCATTGGCGAGTGCCTTATCGCTGTTGACCTTGAGGTGCGTTTTGTCGGGGAGCCGAATTGCGGAGGCTTTGCAAAAATTGTATGGCTTCTGCGGATGGTACGAGT
>JAIUYC010000888.1 GCA_020216575.1 Coleofasciculus sp. S288
ACTCCTCCAAGACCTACTAGCCGATCTGATCGAATTTTTGTCTGACGGTAAGAAAACAGATTTACCAGAGACTGCAAACGGTCAACTCTCGCGGCTGCTCGAGCATTTGCGCTCAAAGCGTTGTCTACTGGTCTTGGATGATGTAGAAACGGTTCTGCGGAGTGGAGAACTGGCTGGGCAATATCGAGAAGGGTATCAGGGGTATGGAGAGCTTTTCAAACGAGTGGGAGAAGAACGCCACCAAAGCTGTTTGGTTCTAATCAGCCGGGAGAAACCGATAGAAATTTCATTCCAAGCTGGAACCACGTTACCTGTTCGCGCCCTGCGACTAAAAGGCTTGCAAAAGAAAGATGCTAAACAGCTCTTGGAAACCAAAGGGGTTTCTAGCTTAATGCGAGGTTCAGAAGAATTAATTGAATTATACAGAGGCAACCCTTTAGCTTTAAAAATAATTGCGACTACAATTCAAGAAGTCTTTAATGGTGATATTTCTCAATTTATAGAGCAATCTACTTTAGTCATTGGTGATATTATTCACAGTGTTCTCAACCAACAGTTCGAGCGCTTATCCCCCTTGGAAACTCGGATTATTTACAGGTTGGCGATCGCCAATCGTCCTGTTTCCTTACAGGAATTAAGAGTCGAGTTGCGGTTTTTTATATCATCCTTATCTAACTTACTCGCTGCACTGGAATCTCTCAAACGTCGATCACTGCTTGAAGAAGCCCAAAATCCTAGAGGAGGTGAAGCTATTTTTACCTTACAACCTGTACTCATGAAGTATGTTACCAAACAGTTAATTGAACAGATTTGTCAAGAGATTTTTGCCGTTATCGAAACCCATTCCATCGATGAACTGGGGCTGTTAAGAAGCCTGGATTTAGTCAAGGAGCAGGAGCAAGACAACGTGAAAACAATTCAAAATTACCAGCTCCTCACACAAATCATTGATGGGCTAACGATGACCTTAAGCCGTACAAGCACCATTGAAGAGCAGCTTAGTAACCTTCTATTGATGCTACAAGGTAAGTCACCTCAAGTCGTGGGTTACGCTCAATCCAACATTCTCAATCTGCTTCAGGTAGCTGAGAGTGAGTTACAACGACTATAGGCTTCTTGCATAAGCGCCAAGGACGGAGAGATAAGTTATTACGGCGAGGGAGCAAAAATTGACTTGGCAAACGTTCTCATGATTCATCAAGGCATGTTACTTCAAAACCGTTACCGAGTCGTTCGACGACTGGGTAAAGGGGGGTTTGGTCAAGCGTTTGAGGTGGACGATCGCGGAACTCCGAAAGTTCTAAAAATTCTGAGTTTGGATCGGTTCCAAAGTCCTGAAGGGAAACTCAAGGCAGTCTCTCTATTTAAGCGAGAAGCGGCAGTTTTAAGTCGGTTGCAGCATCCCGGCATTCCTAAAATAGAGCCAGATGGCTATTTTACTTGGCCAGAAGACGCCCAAGAGTTGCTGCACTGCTTGGTAATGGAAAAAATTGAGGGCTTGAATTTAAAGCAGTGGTTGGAGAATCAAGGCAATCAGCCCATTAGCCAAGAACAGGCAATTGCCTGGTTAAAAGAATTGACAGAAATCTTGGAACAAGTCCATCAGCAGGAACTCGTTCACCGGGATCTCAAGCCATCCAATATCATGCTCCGACCCAGTGGGCAACTGGTCTTGATTGATTTTGGTGCGGTTCGGGAAGTTACGGAAAGCTACTTGCACCGACAAAAAGAAAACGTGACAGGGACGGTGATTATTTCAGCCGGTTACACGCCACCGGAACAAGCGGAGGGCAAGGCCGTACCGCAATCCGACTTTTTTGCCCTCGGACGTACCTTCGTCTATTTACTGACGGGCAAAAGCCCGACTGATTTTGACAAAGATCCCCGAACCGGGAAGCTAAATTGGCGAGGCAGTGCTCCTCAGGTTTCAAAGGAATTGGCGGATATCATTGATTACCTAATGGCGACGTTTCCAGGGAGGCGACCGCAAACGCCTACAATGATTTTGCGCTGCTTAGAGGAAGTTGTCGCCCCTGTAGAGCCAGTCCCCGTGCCACGTCCAAGGCGAGAGATTAAGCGATCACCTGTTGCCGTTACCTCTGGAAGCAACTCAACCGGTATCCGGAAGCAGAAATCATTCCTAGGTTTTTTTTCCAACTTTCTCCCAACCACCACGCCCCCCAATCCCTGGCATAAGGCGAAATTGCGTCGCACTCTCTCCGGACACTCAGACGTGGTTAAATCGGTAGCCATTAGCCCCGATGGACAACTTCTTGCGAGTGGCAGTTATGACCAAACCATCAAGCTGTGGTCGCTGCGTACTGGTGAACTACTCCGCACCTTCTGCGGACATACCCACCGAGTAACTTGCATTGCTATCAGTCCAGATGCTCAGATTCTCGCCAGTGGCAGTTATGACAGAACCATCAAGCTGTGGTCCCTTGAAACTTGCGAACTGCTCTACACCCTGACTGGACATACCGATAAAGTTCGGGATATTGCTTTTAGCCCTAATGGTCTAACTCTTATTAGTAGTGCCATTGAGGTTAAACTCTGGGCAGTACGAACCGGCAAACTGCTACGCAACCTGACCGAACAATCAACCTCAGCTCGACTTGTCACCTTTAGTCCGGATGGCCAGACCTGTGTCATTGGCAGTTTGGACGGTACGATTGAAGTTTGGAATCCCCACAATGGCAAACGGCTGCGTACCTTTGCTACACACTCGGGCGGGATTACCTCAAGCGGGATCACGTCCCTTGCCTTTAGTCCAGACGGTCAGACCCTAGCAAATGGTACGGGCATGGCAATTCAGCTTTGGAATCCTCAAAACGGCAACCTCCTCAACAGCTTTTCGTGTCAGTCAAACGGGAGTGCTTACATCGCCTTTAGCCCAGATGGTCAGACCCTAGCAAGCGGCACGGGCAAGCTGATTGAGTTGTGGAATTTGTGTTCTGGAAAACGGTTGTGTGTCCTCTCCGGGCATGCAAAGTCGGTTGAGTCTGTTACTTTTAGCCCGGATGGCTGCATTTTGGTTAGTGGTGGTGGTGACCAGACGATTAAAATTTGGCAGCCAATGTAATTGCTAGAGCAAGAGTTTTTAATGTTTTCTCCTATTTTAAGGGATTTCCAAATAAAAAAATATCCTTGTAGGGGCGGGTTTAGAGATTAAATCGGTGGACAAATGGATAGCATCTGTACAAAACCCGCC
>JAIUYC010000889.1 GCA_020216575.1 Coleofasciculus sp. S288
GATACCCTAAACAAATGCCAATGCTGCCAAATAACCAATGGAAGAATATTGCAACTCCCAAAGCTGACCAAGAGAAAAACCAAGGAGATAGGAGTGCCACAGCGTGGATTATGGCGAAAAACCCTATATTAACCCATTTTAGTTTTAAAGGAGATTGGCTTTCCGGGACAGCCGAGAGTGTGTTGTTAGTCATAAATCTTTGAGGTGAACTGGAGAGGAGCGCTATAGTGAGGGTTAATATGCAAGTATTACTTGCACTCTTTAAGGTTAACACAAGCGAATAAAAATGCAAGTATCACTTACATATGAATGCTAATGTCTCGAACAAACTCTTCGACTCGACAGCGCTTAATTAATGCAGCGCTTGAGTTGTTTAGCTCTCAGGGCGTCACCGAAACGACAACTCGCCAGATTGCGGAATTGGCACAGGTCAATGAAGTGACGCTGTTCCGCCAGTTTGGAAGCAAGCAGGGATTGCTTTTAGCCGTGATTGAAGACTCTGCGGTGTTCACCCATCTTGGTGAAAGCTTGAGAGAGCAAGTTGATCGGACAAGCAATTTGGAGCAAGCGCTGAGAACGTATGCAAGCGATCGCTTGCAAGCGCTAGAACAAATACCAGAGTTGCTGCGTTCTGTAGTCGGTGAGGCAGGGCGATACACCATCGAAAATCGTCGAGCGCTTGGACGAGGCGTAACTCTCGCCAATGGGGAAGTTGCCCGCTTTCTAGCTACCGTCATTGAGCGCGAACAATTACACCCCCGCATACCCCCCGAAAAATTAGCCAGTCTGCTCAATGGCATGTTGTTCGGGTATTTAGTCATTGAGTTGACGAGTGAGTTCCATGAGCTTTGGGATAGTCGCGAGGATTTCTTGAATAGTTTAGTGGAGCTGTTCTTACAGGGAGCGGTGGCCACAGAAGACGGGTTGCAGGTTAACAGGTTGACGGTTGAACGTTCAAACCAGTCTTCTGCTCTTCAACCTTCCACGTACCAACGTTCAACCCTTTCACCGAAAGTCGCCGATTTACCGACTTCTGTCGTTCACTCAATTTTGCAACAAGCAAAAAAACAGGGGTTACAAGAGTATGCCCTAGCCTATTTGCTGTTTGGCTCGGGGTTGCTTCCTCTCGAGGTTGTTGCTTTAGAGCGAGTCCATCAAATCAGTGATGAACATCAACACCTGTTACAGGTTACTCACGGCGCTATTCGCCAAGTACCAGTGAATCAATGGATTATGGGGAAGCGCTATGGCTCGTATACTCGCAATCCCCTGGGCCAATGGCTAAAAAGCCGCAAAGATGACCAATCTGCGATGTTTTTGAATGATAAAGGTCAGCCCATGTCCGAGGAAGAGTTACGCGCTTGTTGGCAGCAATTTACTTCAGGATTGTTAACGCCTGAAGGTCAACCCCTGTTTGTTGAGCAAGCACGACACACATGGTGTGTAGAAATGTTGATGAGAGGAATGGATTTAGAGGATTTGAGCATCCTGAGTGGTTGGGATTCTACACAATTACAGCCGTATGCGCGTCGAGCGAGAGAAAAAGCTGCCTTAGAACGAGCTCTCCGTCTCGATCAAAAAGCATAGTGTAGCGTAGCCAACGTTTCCCGCAATCCTAAAAAAAATTCCGCCTCCCGCTCCTTTCTATCTATAGGTTATTTCTCCCTCATTGCACTAGGCCTTAAACTTTTTTAGTCGCAAAACCTTTTTGGAATACACTCCACCAACACGAGTAAAGAACGAAAACATACACGTCTCTTTCCTGACGCAGCACTGATCACTTTCAAAATAGGTCTGATGAAGTTATTACCCGATCGCCCTCCGCAGCCTACCGTTCAAACGACTCCTGCAAAACGCTCGGGTTTGGGAACATTTGGTGGTGTCTATACACCATCAATTCTCACGATCTTGGGCGTGATCATGTACCTGCGATTTGGGTGGGTAGTCGGTAATGTTGGTTTGCTGGGGACGTTGCTCATCGTTACCCTCTCGACATCGATTACCTTTTTGACATCGCTGTCTGTTTCTGCGATCGCAACTGACCGCGTCGTCCGAACAGGCGGTGCTTATTACATGATCAGCCGCTCTTTAGGAATTGAAACCGGAGGGGCAGTGGGAATTCCTCTCTACTTAGCCCAAGCCCTTTCAGTGGCACTCTACACGATTGGTTTTGCTGAGAGTGTTGTTGAGGTCTTCGGACACCTTAATCAGCACTATGTAGCACTGATTACTACGATTGCAGTGGCAGTCTTAGCAATTACTTCAGCCAGCATCGCGATTCGCGCTCAGTATATCATCATGGCAGCGATCGCCTTATCGCTGATTTCTTTCCTGTTTGGACACCCGATAGAGCCGACAAAGATTGAACTGTGGGGTGCTCCAGACCGTCTCTCCGAGCCTTTCTGGGTGGTCTTTGCCGTCTTCTTCCCTGCTGTAACGGGTATTATGGCAGGAGTAAACATGTCCGGCGATTTGCGCGACCCCACCCGCTCCATCCCCATCGGCACGCTAGCCGCCGTAGGTACGGGCTATGTCATTTATATGATTCTGCCCATCCTCTTAGCGATGCGGGCAGATGCCACTACCCTGATTGAAGAACCTCTAATCATGCAGCAGATGGCGTTTTGGAGTCCAGCCATCTTGCTAGGGGTTTGGGGGGCGACTCTCAGCAGTGCGCTCGGTAGTATTCTAGGAGCTCCTCGCGTTCTACAGGCACTGGCAAGAGATGGCGTTTTGCCCCGTTGGATGAGCTTTCTGGGAACCGGCAGTGGGCGAGACGATGAGCCACGCATTGGCACTGCTGTTACGTTGGGGGTGGCAACGGCGGCAGTCTGCATCGGGGAATTGAATTTGATTGCGCCGGTGCTGACGATGTTCTTTCTCACCACTTATCTCGTCTTGAATGTCTCAGCAGGCATCGAGAGCTTCCTGCAAAGTCCTTCGTTTCGCCCTTCGTTTCGCGTTCACTGGTCGCTGTCGTTCTTCGGAGCGATTGGTTGCCTCGCAGTAATGTTCTTGATTAATGCTGTTGCCACAGTAGCGGCAGCTATTATTGTCCTGGGTATTTACTTTTGGTTACAGCAACGGGAACTGCGAGCAACTTGGGGAGATGCGCGGCGCGGAATTTGGATGGCGCTGTTACGAACCGGAATTTTTCAACTGGGTCATCAGCAAGAAACAAAAAACTGGCGACCGCATATCCTTGTTCTT
>JAIUYC010000890.1 GCA_020216575.1 Coleofasciculus sp. S288
AGGGTTGTAAGGTCGTTGATCAGGGCGTAAAACCCTTTCACCTCTCCTCGCTCGTTGAGGTCGGGGATATACTGTCGGCGAACGTAGCGTGGGCCTCCAGCTTGGAAAGGTATCCACATTTCAACGGTGACACTTTCCCCAGCCAAGGCGGCTTCCACATGAGGGCGCATGTGCTGATAGGCGGTTTCGCCGACAAACTCTTCGACGGTTTGACCAATAATCTCCTCGGCAGGATGCCCAAACCAGTCGGTGTAAGCGCGATTGACAAAGCGAAAACAGCGATCGCGATCGACGTAGGAAATCAGGGCAGGGACGGCATCCGCGAGCAACCGTAGTTCTTCTTCTCGTCGTCGCAGAGCTTCTTCTGCTTGCTTGCGATTGGTAATATCTCGCCAGTAAATCGATAGACCATTCTGATGAGGGTAGGCATGGACTTCACGCCATATTCCAGCATGAACAGAAGGTGTTTCAAAATGGACAGCAACTTGTTCCCTGACAGCCCGACGAATCTGCTCGTCAAACGTTGAGCCGATTAACCCCGGATAAACCTCCCAAATCGAGCGTCCTAAAAGCTCTCCCCTTGTTTTCCCCGATAGACGTTCGGTTGCTTGGTTGACATAAGTCAATCGCCATCGACTGTCTAAGGAGAAAAAACCGTCCGTGATGCTTTCAAGCACATCGATAACCTGCGCTCTTGCTGCTTCATTAATGCGCTCTCGCTGTTGGGGTGAAAGAGGTTGTTCCGTATCCGCTAGAGCATCTTCAGCCAGCTTTGGATCGAGCGTTATCGGTGTGAGAAATTCGTGGGAGACAGGGCTGAAAAACGCTGTTTTGGCTCGGTCTAATTCTGCCAGTGCGTCTGCCTGTGTGCGCTCCTCCTCGGCACGCGCCTTGGCCACTGCTGTCGCAATTTGCCCAGCTACTAGTTCCAAGAAGGTGCGATACTCATCATCTAGAACTAACTGTGAGCTGATTCCTGCCACTAAAAATCCGGCAGGTTGCGACTGTCCCGATGGCGTGATGGGCAGCACCAGTGCTGTATGAGGCGGTTCCGACCAAGAGACAGGGGATGGACAACTCATGCGATGGCTCAAATCTGTCGCTACAACTGCCTGTCCAGTTTTTAAGACGGTGTCGAACGGCCAAATCCCTGGAGAGGCTGTATCCACCCTAAGAGGACTCGCTAATGTACCTGGCTCACACCCCACCGTTTCTAATAGTTGTGCCTGTTCTGTTTGGGTGCGGTCTAACAGATAAAGTAACGCAAAGGATACATCGCCTGGATGGGCGCTCAGGATATCGGCAGCGATGCGACAAGCCTCTAACTCTGTCTTTGCCCCACTAGTCTGTAATGCTAAATCGCGCAACGCCTTTAAGCGACGCATGAGCGCTTCCATCTCGCCATCGCCAGCAAAGATGTCTTCCCACAGAACTGCCTTTACCTGATCATTCACAAGTCGCTTCCCTCTTCATGGAAAGTATTTATTCAGGAGCTCTTTGCCTCCCTCGCCCATCGGGTATCGCAACTGCCCTTGCCTCGGCGGACGGCGATTCCTCCCTCCCTTTCTCATACTATGCCTTACCCCTATGATGTTTTCAGGAAAAGCTTGAGCTACACAAATTTGCGATCGCAATTGACTCAACCCCTTCAACCCTTGGTGTTACCCGACCAATATTACGGCTGTGTTTGTACCCCAAAGCTTGAAGTGAAGCCAGACAATTAGCCACTTGGTCAACTGGAATCGCAGCTAAAAGCCCTCCAGCGGTTTGAGGGTCGAATAATAAAGGGTATTTGGGATGAGTAGCCGCTTCAGACACATTGCTAATCTGACGAGATGCTCTTAAGTTCTGCGGTTGTAAGGAGCTAGTAATTCCCATCTGCACGGTTTCAATTGCCCCTTCTAAAACCGGAATAGCCTCTAAATCCAATTCAACCGCAACACCTGATGCTTGAATTATTTCAAGTAAGTGTCCCAGCAATCCAAACCCGGTAATATCTGTACAAGCCGTCGCCCCATGTTCGAGAAATACCTTAGCAGCCGCTTGGTTGGAGAGCAACATCGTCTCAACAGCCCCATCAATCCACCATCCTTTTGCCTTGTAGCGCATATCAGCCGCAAACAGAACCCCAGTTCCTAAGGCTTTTGTGAGAATTAGGACTTGTCCGGGCTTCATGCCGCTTTTCTTGAGCAGTTGGTTTGGATGTACTAACCCGTTGCAAGACAAACCAAACGCTAACTCTGCACCTTCTGTAGTGTGGCCTCCCACCAACGGAGCCTGAGCCTGTTGCAACACACTCATCGCCCCCGATAGCAGTTGATAGAGCGTTTCCTCAACTTTCTCTTCCGCCCCATAGGGAACCGTCACGATTGCCAAAACACTTTGAGGTGTGGCTCCCATCGCAAAAATATCGCTCAAGCAGTGATTCGTGGCGATTTGACCGAAGATGTAGGGGTCATTAATCAAGGAGCGAAAATAATCAACGGTATGCACCATCAATTGACCTACTGGCACTTGCACCACCGCCGCATCATCGGGCGTTCCCAACCCGACAAGAATATCGTCTCGCTCAGCCAAGGGGTGTTCAACTTGTAGCCGTTGCAAGACTCGTTCTAGTGTTGTGCTACCCACCTTAGACCCACACCCAGCGCAACGCATCACCGGATTTTGGATTTTGCCTCCCCCTTGGTACGGGGGGTTTAGGAGGGGTGGATTTTGGATTTGTTGTAGAGATGTGAGAGTTCGCGTCTCTAAGTTGTTGAGGGCATATTGCCCGGATTCGGCAACCATTTCCGGCAAATCATTGAAGCGTTTCATGAATTTGCGATCGATGTAGTCTTTCCAGCGCCATAGGAGGGGGGATTGCCAGCCGAATAGTCCCCAGGATGCGATCGCTTCTCCATCTCCAGTTCCAATTAAACTCAAGTAAACCTTCTGCGGCTTGTACGGCTTTAACGGTTCTGAGAGCAAGATTCGCCGCAGGTTTTCAAATAACGGCTTCCCCTGACGCACCGCAAACACCCCAGCTTTGGGACGGGGATGATTAACCATCGTGGCAATGTCCCCAGCCGCAAAGAGATAGGGATGGGAGAGCGATTGCAGGGTGTCGTTGACTAAAACAAAGCCTTTTGAGTCTGTCTTGAGTCCCGCGTCATGCAGCCAACTGGGTGCAGAAGCTTGAGTAACCCAAAAGGTGTAATCGCAC
>JAIUYC010000891.1 GCA_020216575.1 Coleofasciculus sp. S288
CGGCTGAGCATCGAGGAGGTCGGGTAGATTTGCTGGTGTTGCGCCAATAAAAAAGCCATAGTTCACCAAGCACTTCTCTGCCGCCCGTCGCAGCTTGTCATTCAGCGCCTCTTGTGTCGTTGTTAAAGGGCGCGTGTTGGGCATTTCTAGAAACGACGTGACTCCTCCCCTAGCACAAGCACAACTGGCAGTAAATAAATCTTCTTTGTGTTCCAGCCCAGGTTCTCGGAAATGGACTTGGGGATCTATGACCCCAGGCAACAAAACTAACCCTTCTGCGTCTATCTCTTTATATGCCGATTGCGCTTCCGAGGCAGGAATTTCTGGGGCAACCCGAACAATCTCTTTCCCACAAGTCTGGACATCTCCCAGCAAAAACTCTCCTGTGGGCAAGAGAATGCGAGCGTGGCGGATCAACAAGCAGAAGTCAGAAGACATAAGAGAATGCTAAAATTCGTCCGTACTGTAGTATTCTTCTTTATTTTTGTACAGTTAGAGGTAAGAAAGCTTTTTTTGGCATTTGCTAGAATTAGCGACTAATCTAGGTTTACCTTTGCTCAAACTCGTGAATCTATTGTGATTGAAACCTTATGACTCGTGTGCAGGATCAACAGCCTGAGAAACAGCCCCTCCAAAAGGTTGAAAATCCTTGGGTAGAGGGACTTAAGACAATTGTCTTGAGCGGCGTCCTCGCTTTCGGAATTCGTACCTTTGTGGCGGAAGCCCGCTACATTCCATCGGGCTCGATGCTGCCAACGCTACAGATTAATGACCGCCTGATTATTGACAAGTTAACGTATAACTTCCGATCTCCCGAGCGGGGAGACATTGTTGTATTCTCCCCTACCGCAGCTCTCGAACAGCAAAACTTTAAGGATGCCTTTATCAAGCGGGTGATCGGTATCCCTGGCGATCGCGTGGAGGTGAAAGGGGGAGCAGTTTATGTCAATGACCAACCTCTACAGGAAGATTATATAGAAGAAAAGCCGAATTACAACTTCGGTCCAGTGACCGTACCAGCCGACCAATACCTCGTGCTGGGAGATAACCGCAACAATAGCTACGACTCTCACTACTGGGGCTTTGTCCCTCGCGACAAGATTATTGGGCGGGCTATAGTGCGCTTCTGGCCTCTGAATCGACTTGGCGATATCGATCCGGAACCGCAGTATCCAGATTCTCTGGAAAAGCAGTAAGGGGTGGGGGAGATAGGGGAGATGGGTTCCCTGAAAATACTCCCTCACCTTCCCACCTTCCCCACCACTGATTTGTCAGCTTGTGAGAAATTCGGGTTAACTCTCCCCCTTCGCGGGACACCAAGTTCGCACAACACGACCTGTTAACTCTTGTCCGAACCAAGGAGTGTTGCTGGAGTGAGACTTTAGGGTGGTTTTCTCCACTTTCCAAGTTTCTTGGGGATGGAAGAGTACGAGTTCAGCCGGATGAGCGGGCGCGATCGCAGCTGGAGTTTGCTGCAAACAAAGGGCTGGAGAGGTACTCAAACGCTGCCACAGTTGAAGGGCGGATAGCTCACCTTTCTCAACCAAAGTATGCCAGAGAATGGGCAGGGCTAGCTCTAAGCCAATGACGCCTGCTGGGGCTTCGGCAAAAGAGACCGTTTTTTCTTCGTAGGTGTGGGGGGTGTGGTCAATAGCGATCGCATCCAGAATTCCCTCCCGCACCCCTTGAATGAGTACGGCTTGGTCATCGGGGTTTCCTATTGGGGGTTCCAAGCGCATATTCGGGTCGTATTTGCCCAAGTCTTCGGTGTTGAACAACAGGTGCATCCAGGTGGTACTTGCCGTCACTGGCAATCCCTGCCGCTTTGCTTCTTCAAGCAGTTCGACACTGCGACGAGTAGAGATGCGCATGAAATGCACGGGTGTACCCATAGCAGCTATCACTTCTAATGCGCCAGCTAAGGCGGCGGATTCTGCGATCGCAGGATTTCCTGGCAAGCCGAAACGAATCGACTGCGCTCCTTCTCGCATCACCCCGTTACCCATCAATTGGCGATCGCAAGCCCATAACGCTACAGGTTTGCCCAAAGGATGCGAGTATTCCAATATCCGTCGCAGGAGCATCAAATTCGACAACGGATGCCCATCTGCAAAGCCCACCACTCCTGCTGCCGCCAACTCCGCCAGTTCCGTCATTTGCTCCCCTGCAACCCCCAGCGTGAGCGCTCCCCAGTAACAAAGCTGAGGTAACGAGTAAGGCGTGAGTCGCGAGGACTTTGCATTTTCGTCTAACTCCTGCTGGTGCAAGCGAGCTAATCCAGAGGGATTATCTACAGGTGGCAAGGTATCCGGCAAAATACTCAGCCTCGTAAAGCCACCCCTGGCTGCGGCTTCCAAAAGTGACGACCACGTTTCTCGCTCCTCAAATCCGGGCTGTCCGGAGTGGCTGTAGAGGTCTACCAACCCCGGCCCTAAAATGAGTCCCTGGCAATTCTGCACCCTTGTATCGGCTGGCACATCAGAGATTTTAGGCTCAACGGCTTGAATAAAACCGTCTCCAATCAAAACATCAGCCAATTGGTCAGTGCCAGAAACCGGGTCTAACACCCGGACTTGTTGAAGCAGTTCACTATTCATCGTCTAACCCGCTGGAAACCTCGTCCATGAGAAGGATGGGTGGGGAGGGAAGCGGGGCGGGGTAGTTTACAGAGGATAAGTCTAACAACCTATTGTGCTCACACACAAGAAGAATTCCCTCTGTTCAATGAACATGGAACTGGTTTCAGGTTATGCCAATGGCTTGTTGTTTTGTTGGTCGTAGTTTGTATGGGTATGCTACTGCTTGGTAAAACTCTCTTGCCAGTAAGTGTGGGGCTTCTGCTGAGCTAGCTAAGAAGCTAATTTTTTTCTCAGCAAGCCAACCAAGCCTACTGCTCCTAAACCCAACAGGCTCACTCCTGTTCCTGATTCTGGAACTGAAGTCACGTCATCAGGCTTTTTTTCCTTAAATACGCTACCGACCGCAATATAATCTCCTGGCTCAGCATCGCTTGGCTCAAGAAACACAATGCCCCCTCCACGGTACTCGATTTGGAAATCGAAGCGCCACTCATCCCAAACTCCAATCCCTATTAAATCCGTGCCACAGTCTTCCGGACATTCTCCAAATTCAAAACGCTCATACTGAACGAATGAGATTCCAAAAGCATCTGCGTTAGACTTTGTCAGTGTGTTTCCTCTGAAAT
>JAIUYC010000892.1 GCA_020216575.1 Coleofasciculus sp. S288
GGGCAACCGATCGCAGTTCTGTTTGCCTGGGCACGGATGACGGTGATTCAGACCGGATCCATTGCACTACTGGCCTTTGTGTTTGGTGATTATGTCTCTCAGCTATTTCCCCTGGGCACTTACTCTACATCGATTTATGCGGTGATTGCAATTGCTTTGCTGACCACACTCAACATGATTGGCTTGCGCCAGAGCAAACGTCTGCAAAACTGGTTAGCCATTGCGCTGATTTTGGGTCTACTACTGGTCATCCTGTTTGGGCTAGGCTTCTCCCCCTCTCCTCTGCCTCTGCCTACTTCCCCTACTTCTCCCACTTCCTCCTGGGGGCTGGCGCTGGTCTTTGTGCTGTTGTCCTATGGCGGTTGGAATGAAGCTGCTTACATTTCGGCTGAAGTTCAAAACCCTCAACGAAATATTGTGAGATCGCTGCTCTGGAGCGTTGGGATCATTACCGGAATTTATTTGCTGATTAATCTGGCCTACTTGCAGGGATTAGGCATAGAGGGTATGGCAGGCTCACAAGCTGTTGCTGCAGATTTACTCAGGAAAAGTTTAGGTGAATTCGGAGTGACGATCGTTAGTCTATTGGTGGTAATTGCGACCCTGGGATCGATTAATGCCACGATCTTTACCGGGGCACGCACCAGTTTTGCTCTGGGACAGGATGTTCCTCCTTTTCGCTGGTTGGGACACTGGCACCCCAAACCTGGTTCACCGACAACGGCTTACTTGTTGCAAGCAGCGATCGCGTTGCTCTTGGTGGGATTGGGAACGTTCACCCGTAAGGGATTTGAAACCATGGTGGACTATACAGCACCCATCTTCTGGTTCTTCTTCTTGCTCAGTACCCTGTCACTGATTATTTTGCGGATGCGGGAACCCTCTCGGCTGCGTCCGTTTCAGGTGCCACTTTACCCCATCGTCCCTATCTTGTTCTGCGCCATTTGTGGCTATTTGCTCTACTCCAGCCTAGTCTATACAGGCATCGGGGCAATTGTAGGTGTGATCGTTGTCCTATTCGGCATTCCTTTTGTCCGTCGTCCATCTCACTGAACACCATTCAAACAACCTTTTTACAGGAGAAATAACCATGCAACTGAAATTGATCACGAAATCACTGGCTGCTGGAATTGGTATTCTTGGCCTGGGCATCGCCGGATGCACCCAACCTCGTAATTTTGAAACAGGTTTGCAGGAGCAAACTTATACAGCAACATCTCAATCTACTCCATCCCAAGATCAAGCACAAGCGGCTCCAAATCCCATCACTGAAGCTCCCACCCGTGCTCCTGATGTTGTTTACGTGCCAACTCCTGAGCCAGTTGTGAATGAAATGCTGCGGTTAGCCAATGTACAATCCAATGATGTTGTGTACGACTTAGGAAGTGGTGATGGGCGAATTGTGATTGCAGCCGCTAAACAGCGCGGTGCACGAGGTATTGGTATTGATATCAATCCACAACGAATTCGCGAAGCCAACGAGAATGCACAAAAAGCAGGTGTGACTGATAAAGTAGAGTTTCGTCAGCAAGATCTATTCCAAACAGATTTTAGTGATGCTACCGTTGTCACTCTTTACTTGCTACCGGAGCTAAATGTGAAATTGCGCCCCAAGTTACTGAGTCAATTAAGACCAGGGACTCGCATTGTTTCCCACGCCTTTGATATGGGAGACTGGAAGCCTGAAAAGGTTGTGGAAGTAGATGGCAGAACCGTTTACTACTGGATAGTGCCTGAGAATCCTCCAGCCAATCTACGTTAGTCAGCTTACTGGGGCTTCACAACGACATAACCCTCTTCCATCCTTCTGGCGGGGAATAACTAAAATAGAGATGATGTTCCTGTTGCCATTTTGCAGGGTATAGTTACGCCTCGTAAAGCTCGTCCAACGCTACGATTCGTTGGTGAGTATTGTGAAATGTATGCTGACTTATTTCCAGAGGTGCGGAGCTTTGAAGCATTCAAATATCTGCATATCGGTTGATTTCAGAGCTTAAACGCAAGACTTTGCCAGCTATTGCCAAAGCGGTTGGATTAAGTCATGAACAAGGCTTGCACAACTTGTTAACGAAGTCTCCCTGGTCAGTGAGTCGGTTGCGGCAGCGTCACTTGAATCTGATCTTAGAATTGACTCAGAAACAACCGATGATCCTGGTAATTGATGAGACCGGAGATTGCAAGAAAGGAGACAGTACGGATTATGTGAAACGACAGTACATCGGCAATGTCGGCAAACGAGAGAGAGAATGGCATTGTGGCCGTCACCGCTTACGGGTTATTCAAGGGCATGATTTTCCCGTTATGCTTTGAGGTATACAAGCCGAGGGAACGGCTCAAGCCGGGAGAGGTCTACCAGACAAAACCGCAAATTGCTACCACGATGATACGTGAGTTGATGGCCATGGGATTTCAGTTTGAGTTGGTGTTAGCCGATAGTTTGTCTGGTGAGAGTGAGTGTAACGTTATTTCAACGTTGGTTTCGCTCAAATTGCCTTACATTGTGGCGATTCGCTCCAATCACGGGGTCTGGTTGCCGCAAGAGCAGGAGGTAACGGCAGAACCCTAGCAGAAATTCACCCGCACCTTTAGCAACGGCGAAACCGAAGTGCGCTATCGGCGAGAGATTATCTATGGCGCTCGGCGCAGTGTGCATTATAGTTGACCACCGACCCGGAGGAAACGTTGCCGGACAATTCAACTGTTTGAACGCTGGTGGGAGAACGTCATGAGTGCGTTCACGATGGTCAGTTTGTTTGCCGATGCCTTCAGTCAAGCGTGTCCTTTATCTCAGCAAGTCTGTACGCAGCATTCCTGGTGGGACAACCAACGGGGCTGGAAAAATCTGCTCAATAATTTGCGCTTGGTGATTGAACCGTGGATTGCCTTTAACCATCTCAAACAGTGGTTAATTGTGTTTTTCATTCCCTCTCTGGAGAAAGGATTCGCCCAATTGATTGAGCGAATGCAGCAGTTTTACTGCCCTATAATTCACGATCTGCTCCTGCGCCGCATCCTATTTAACTCTGCTTAAATGATGGAAGAGGGATAGGCTTTCAGCGACCGCTTTTTCATCTCGCTTTACGGATTGATGACCAGTCGCTACCGTAGAGATGATGCGGTTACCCCTTGCATCTGGGGAGAGGGACTTGCACCCTCACGGTAATCAAGTTGTCAAGGTTCGGTATTGCCTGTTCTTTGCC
>JAIUYC010000893.1 GCA_020216575.1 Coleofasciculus sp. S288
CATTGTTGAAAAAAGCCACATTCCCCGTCAGGACAGAAAACTCCTGAAAGCTGTGAAACAAGTTGCTCCCGACTCGAGTTCCCCCCTCAAGAATGCTGGTGGTGTTGTTGGGGATGACAACGGTATTGTTGGGTAGGGTAGTATCGGGTATGATTTGCGCCTGGGCTGCGTGGATAGTACTGAGCAAACCAGTGCAAATACTACCCATGAGCCAAAGAGGACAACGGTATTGTTTTTTGAAAAAACCGACCATAGTCTTGTTTGACATTAAGGTCACCTTCTAGACACAGATGCCCCCTAGCCGCTAGTTATAGCAGTCGCCAAGGCGATTAAGACACAGCCAAATCCTGAAACCTTGACCAGCCAATCTTTTCCCTTTTGCATAAAAGCCCTGGAGCCCTGGAGCCTTTTGCTATATGTTAGCTGGACTACTTTAATAGATTGTGGCTCAACTCTTCCTAACTGAGCAGCTAAAGCTTCGCAGATTATTGAAACTGTAACATTGTCCCAAATCTTCACCGATTTGACTACCAATTACCGGAATCCCCTGACATTGAGAATCAATCCTCACATTTCCCAATCTTTTGTTAGGGTAAGAGTCCGATAGTTGAGATAATCGGCTGGATAGAGCGCGTGAGAACATAGCAACTTGTAGCAATTATCTACAAAAGGATTGCCCGTTTCAGCCACTTCTTGGTGATGGTAATAGGATGGATTGACTACTAGGGAAGCCTGAGTAACTAGCTCGGAATCGAGGTAAAAAAAACTGGCTAATGTTTGAGCTTCTTCTAAAGGATTGGTCATAAGGTGGTCATAATTAAGATAGTAAATTGAAAAATGACGTGTAAAGTATATTGCTGTTAAATTAAGCTGTAACCAAAAATTGAAATGCCTTGTATCTGTCCAACCTTTCCAGTTATGAAAAAGCTTTTGGTTGGATTTTAGGAAGTTAAACGGGTGTCGGAAAGCAAGAATAATATTTAATTGATAGTGATTGGCTGATAAAATTTTTTCCCAGATGGGAAAGGTAAGACCGATCCGAGGGTCTTTTAGGCCAATTAAAGGTTTGTTGTCCCACTCCTTTTTAATGTGGTCTTGTAGTTCTTTTTCAAGGTCGGAGGTATTTGCTTTCGCAAAATCCTCTTCTAGGGGCAGAAAAAAGTCAGTATAGCTATAACCTAGCGCGTTAATCAATTTATTGTTATATTCATTCACCCATTTGAGTTCAAAAAAAATGGGATTATGCTCGAATTGGATAAAATGATTCGGATTACCAAAATCAACCCCAAATTGAGAGAGTAGGTGGCTTGTAACTGAGGTGCCGCTCCGCTGTGCTCCTAAGATTAAAAATGCTGTCTTCATAGATTGAGACATGATTTGGAAGTATTCGGTTTGTGACTCAAATCTTTGAGGACGTTCTTGGAGAATGCATCCTCTTAAGAATATCAGGACTTACGCAAATTTACCTTAAAGGAATGAAAATCCTTCACTCCTGACTCCGAGTACGGGCGGGTTTATTGGATTGAGCCGTGGGAAGCAGATATCTAAGGAAAACCCGCCCCTACGGCTTCTGATTCCTGACTCCTATTCTCAGATTAGCAACATTCATCTTTTGCCTGAGATTTTCTTCCTTTGAGTAGATAGGTAGTCATTTCCCCCTTGCCTTTAACCCGGATAATGCCCTGCTTTTCAAACTGATATTTATCTCGCAATCGCTCATAAGTCTGGGGTGTGACTTGAATGGCATCGGGAATACCCTGAGATTCCATCCGGCTGGCAGTATTGACCGTATCACCCCATAAATCGTAGCTAAATTTTTTGAGTCCGATAACACCCGCGACAACTGGCCCGGAGTTGATGCCAATCCGAATGCTGAAGGTGACGCCGAGTTCTATGCTGGCATGGGCAATGGCTTGTTGCATGTCCAGTGCCATTTCTGCGATCGCCTCTGCATGATCCGAACGAGCGGTTGGCAGACCTGCGACCACCATATAAGCATCGCCAATTGTCTTGATTTTCTCTAAACCATGTTTCTCTGCAAGTTGGTCAAACTTGGAGAAAATCACATTCAGCATCTCAACCACTTCTGTGGCAGAGCGATGGGACGACAACTCCGTAAAGCCAACTAAGTCAGCAAACAGAACGCTTACCTCTTCAAAGCTGTCGGCGATCGTGTTGTGTTCTAACTTTAACTGCTGTGCGATCGGCTCCGGTAAGATATTGAGCAAGAGTTTCTCTGCTTGCTCCTGTTGGAGGCGCAGTTCTTCTTGCGCCTGTTTGCGCTCCGTGATGTCCATTTGAACGCCGACAAAGTGGGTAAGGATTCCAGAACTATCATGAATTGGTGAAATCGTTAACTCATTCCAGAAGGGCGTTCCATCTTTTCGGTAGTTGGATAACACCACCGTGCAGCTTTTCCCCTCTCGGAGGGCAGCACGTAAGTCATCAAGAGCGGGTTGTTCTCTATCCTTTCCTTGCAGAAAACGACAGTTGCGTCCAATGACTTCTGTTGCTAAATAACCAGTGATGTGCTCAAACGCTGGATTAACGTAAATTATCGGCATATCAGGTGCTCTGGCATCTGCAATCACAATGCCATTGATACTGGCAGCGATCGCCTGATTTGAGAGTAGCAGTTCCGCCTCTTTTTCATGGCGCTTCTGAATCTCCTCTTGCAGCCTTTTATTTTGCTCAACTAGTCGAAGATTCAGATTTCGCAGGGTTAAATGAGTTGTTACACGGGCTTTAAGCTCATCTTGCTGAATCGGTTTGGTGAGGTAATCCACCGCCCCCACACTGAAGCCTTTCAGCTTATCAACTGTTTGAGAAAGCGCTGTCATGAAAATGACCGGAATGTCTTTGCTTGACTCATTGGTTTTCAGGCGACGGCAGGTTTCAAACCCATCAATTCCCGGCATCATCACATCTAGAAGGATGAGGTCTGGACAAACTTCCTCTACTCTCTTGAGAGCGCTTTCGCCATCAGTCGCTAGTAATATACTGAAATCAGAATCACTTAAAGAAAAGAGCAGCAACTCCAAATTATCGGGGTTGTCATCAACTATTAAAATAGTGCTTTTTCTGTTAGCTTCAAGCTTCATTCATAAATTCACGCTAGCTTTTTAAAAAAACATCAGGATTCTTTCCTATTGGAACCCTGAAGCTCACAACAGTGCAGTTTGGTAGCCAAGGGG
>JAIUYC010000894.1 GCA_020216575.1 Coleofasciculus sp. S288
ATCAAAGTGGCACGTCAAACTTGGACAGATGGCTGTCTGGGTTTAGGAGATGGCGTCTGCACGCAAGCTTTAGTTCCCGGTTGGCAAGTGATTGTTGCTGGCAAGGAAAAACTGTGGGCGTATCGCTGTAACGAATCCGGTACTCTAGTCAAGTATGATGAAGCGTTGAGCCAAACGATGACCAGTCGGGTAGCGACTGAAGTCATCCGCAGGCGTGAGGTGACAACCCGAACCAGCCAGAGGACTCAAACGGTGACTAGCGCTAGTGGTAGCCAAAGCACGCAGGTTATTACTGGCAGCAGTAGCAGCCAAAGCACTCAAGCAACGGGTACAACTCAGGTTAGCGGAGGAGCGAGCACCACTACGCAGCAGCAGGCAACAGCGGCTCGCAGCTTCGCTCAAGTCAGTTTTGTTGATATCCCCCAAGGTCACTGGGCAAGAGATTTTATTGCAGAATTGGCAGTACGCGAGATTATTGAAGGATTCCCAGATGGAAAATTCCGCCCGAATGAACCCGTTACTCGCGCCCAATTCGCTGCAATGGTTCGCAAGGCGTTTAAGAAGAGTAAAATTCGGAGTGCGGTTAATTTCAGGGATGTATCGACAAGCTACTGGGCTTACACTCCCATCCAAGAATGTTATGAGATGGGATTTTTAAATGCGGCGAGCGGTAATCTCTTCAGACCCACTAGCAGCCTGACTCGCTTAGACATTATGGTCGCCCTAACAAGGGGTTTGAACTATTCATTCACTGGCTCTACCGAGGAACTTCTGCGATTCTACAGCGATGCGGCTTCTGTTCCCGCCAATCTCCGCAGCGTAGTTGCAACAGCAACTCAACGGGGTATTGTGGTGAACTATCCGAATGTCAAGTCTCTTAGCCTCAATACGGTAGTCACCCGCGCCGAAGTGGCAGCATTTATCTACCAGGCTTTAGTCAGCACGGGAGAGGTAGCCGCCATTTCTTCACCCTATGTTGTGGGGGGACAATTGGGTACTCTGGAATTCAACCAGACCGGTGGTGCTGTTGACGTTAACCAGACAGATACTGAGACAAGAATCGAGACAGGCGGAGGAGAACGCGATAGAATCCGTCGCAACTGCAATCAGGGCATTGGTAACGGTGCAGAAGGCTGTGATCCTGGCAACTCCCGTCCCCATGGCGGTAGTAATGATGAAGGTGGACGCACACCTGGAAATCGATAGTAAGCTTTGAGTAAAGGTAAGATCCCCGACTTCTCTAAGAAGTCGGGGATCTGAACTGTATGTCCTTATCCTCACTTCTCTTTCAGGTAAACATTCCTGCTGGGGAAGGGAATTTCTATACCTTCTTCCCGATAGCGCTTGTGCAACTTTTTAATAAATTCATGCCTAACCTGACGTTGATCAAAAAATTCTATAACTCTGAGATACACGATGAAATGAATCTGAAACTCTTGAAATTCTTGGTAGCGAACGAATGGCTCAAATTCCGGTACACCACCTGGGACATTTTGCATTACGTCTGTGGCCACTTCCAGAGTTACCCGTTCAACTTCTTCAAGGTCGCTTGAGTAGCTGACCCCAACTGGAATCTGGAGAACTATCTCTGGGGCTGGCAAATGATAGTTCTTGAAAATTGCAGAACCCAGTTTGCTATTGGGAACAACAATTAAATTGTTAGGAATTTCTTTGATTGTGGTATTTCGCCAAGTAATATCGCTGACATACCCCTCTTCGCCCGTTTCTAATCTGACATAGTCTCCCGTTCTAACTTGACCTGAAATAATCAAGTACAAGCCAGAAAATAAGTTGGATAGAGTATCTTGAAAAGCTAGAGCGATCGCTAATCCCCCAATTCCCAAGGTTGCCAGGATTGGGGTAATAGAAATCCCCAAAGCTTGCAGGATAGTTAAGACCCCGAACGTTATAACTACGATCCGGGTTAAGTTAGAAAGTAAAGAAGCGGAAAGCCCCTCTGTCCTCTGACCGTAGATAGTCACTAAACCCGCTGCAATTCTAGCTATAACGAGGGTGACTGTATATAGAAAAATGGCAGTTAGGATTTTTTGAAGAACTTCAGAAACGGAGGGAGCGATCGGTAACGAAAAAATAGCCGCATAAACTCCTGCCAGAAAAATCCAAAGGCTTGGCATTCTACGCAGGGATTCAAAAACTAACTCATTCCCTGGAAATTGAGTTCTGCTAACGAATCGCTTCAAGCGGTTTAAAAAAACTCGTTCAAAGATTAATCCAGCAAACCATCCAATTATGATTAAGACAATTGGAATAACCCATCGCACCAGTGTGATAGATTGATTCATTCGAGTACAAGTATTGGTAGATTGATACGTTGGTGTAGCGCAGATTGTCTAAAAATCAGTAGTCACAAAAAAGGGCAGCGAAGGTGCTGTCCTTACAAATAACAATCTTGCCGAAGGGGGCTTGAAGAGAAAAGGGTGATTTCACGGAATAGGAACTCATTCCGGTAGCTGTTCTTTGAGCTGACCGATGTGTTCTGGGCTGAGAGTGAGTTTAATTTCAAGTTGTTGCTGATTGTCTCGCAGGGTAAGGATATAGCTTTCACCTGCTGGAGTGCTTTGCCACTGGGGATTTTTTAGTTCAATCTTCTGATAGATAATTTCCGGTACACCAACGCGGATGACGAGTTCGGGTTGAGATTTGGGATAAATATAAAGTTGCTGGCTGTGGGAGTCAAGTTCGAGCTTGCAGGGTGTTGTGCTGCGTTCTTGCTCAATACCCGGTTTGTACCAGTAGAGGGTGATGCCGCGAATTTGGGGAGTTTGTAGCTTGAATTCTTCGTCAAACCGTTGGGGTTCCCAATTGAGTTCGCTGACATCGCCTGTCTGAGGAATGATTCGCTGTCGCCAAGCGATTTTTTTGTCGTGGAGACTTGCCCACCATTGCTGGATAGTAGCGAAATTGCTGCCGTTTTCGGGATTGTCGCTGTTCTGCTGCCAGATGAGTCTTGGTTGCATGAGCGGTTCTTGAAAGCGTTAGCCGTGTGTCGTTAGCATTTGCAGATTTGCTGTTTATAGTTTAATCTTCTCCTACGATCTAACAATTGAATATTGTCTCGAGGTGCGAGTTTAGGGATTGATTTTAAACAAATCTGCACTCTGGCAGCACGCCGTCTAAAATTTGGTAAAGGCGATCGCAGGGATTTAGCAGATGCTCAAGCGAATTTGGCAGTG
>JAIUYC010000895.1 GCA_020216575.1 Coleofasciculus sp. S288
GACCATTTCATAGCCATCACATACCATGCAGACATGCAGATTATGTCCGGCGTATTCATATACATTTTGCATTTCATCTAAGGGTGGAAGATGGTCAATAATACCACTGGCCGCAATCAGATATTTAGCTCGCAATACAGGATAGATGCTATTTTGACGACCAACCTTTACACGCACTGCAAAAGTTTCTCCTTCATCAATCACTTCTTCTACATATCCATTGAGCCAGTCTCCATTTAGGGAGAGGTAATGCTGCTTGCCCTGTTGCAAGAGTTCCCGCCCAGGAGTACCGGGAGGTAATCCTAAATAGTTCTGTAATCCCTGCATCCAGAAGGATCGAGCTTTTCCTTTATCCACAATCAAGCTAGATAAACGAAAACGTTGCAAGTAGATTCCGGCGGATAATCCTCCGGCTCCACCCCCCACAATTAAGGTGTCATAGACATGATCAAGATGTTGTTGAATTTTATGCTTAGAGAGTTGCATAGTGCTTGGTCAAAATGTGAAAAGTGAATTGCAACCTACAACGGGTACTGGTGATGCGATCGCCACTGAATGATAGCTTACTAGGAAGAAAAAACTTTAGGCTACAGATTCTGTCGATACAACTTCATGGAAATGAGTGAAGTCGATATAGTGCTCTCCACATTTGGTTTCATAAATAATATCCACCAGTTGGTAGTTCCATAAAATCTCTTGAGCCTGGTAAATATGTCGAGCATGAACAGCTTGAATCACCGTTTCATCAACCCCACTTAATGAAACAACAATTTGGGCTTTGAGCTGAACTAAGGATTCTGCGGTTTGCCCCTGTAAAGGACTTTCTGCGTCGATCGGATGAATCGCTGTCCAGGTTAGTGCAAAGCTCGGAGATTGGCTTCGTAATAGGCGCAATGGATAGAGGCGACGCATCAATTGCCCTTCCAGGCTGATTTCATCCCGCAGTAGATAGACTCGCATTTGAGCTTCTACAATCTGGTTACCTCGCTGGTTCGCTGTCCGAAACATGAGTGTTGGGACTCCGTTGTAAGGGGTTACAACAGCAAAGCGACTGAAGAGAACACGGGCAGTGGATCGAGAAAAACGAGCAAACGCCAGCCCAGTGACAACGGCAAAACCCAGCAAGCCAACCAATGCTTCGATCGTAGCGATGGTATTAGCATAAAAGGTTTGGGGGTATAAGACACCGTATCCGATCGATGCCAGCGTTTGCACACTGAAAAAGAATGCGTCCCAAAATGATCCAGGCTGGGCATTGCCAATGCTATTTTTCTCAGCTAAATAGGCGAGGGCAAAGAGAGCATTCAATATCCCATATACCAGCACAATCAGCAGGAGAAAACCCAACCAGGGAATTGTCAGTAGCATATGGTAGGGATCGCTCCAGTAAGAGTGCCAGACTCCAGAATTTTGCAGTTGCAAAACTCCTTTTGGAACTAACCAGTGTTGTTGGTTAGTGAGTGGTTTCTTGCGCCACAGCCGCATAGTGATCCCTCTTAGATTGCCAATTCCAAGACACAATTTAGGCAATATTTCTTACAGAGTCTTATTCCTGGTTACATCCACATTCACCTTCGTGGTCGTGTCCACTTTCGTGATGATGATGGTCAACTTCCTCTGGAGTCAGGATAGCGAGAGAACCTGTAAGATAGGCAGTAACGGCTATATCTGGGTCAGTTTCAGAAGTGATAATGGGCTGAATCCCTTTAGACTCCAGGCGACGTGCTAACCCATGCCCCATACTGCCGCTAATCAAAACCTGTACAACATCCATGGGATGCGGGTCTTTCGGGGAACTCTCATGAAAGCTCTGGTTTTTGGCAAGTTGTAGCAGTTCCTTGGTTTGAATGGTGGCATTGTTTACGTCATAAATCCAGAACTTTTGACAATGCCCGAGATGGGCAGTGACAGCGGTCTGGTTTTGGCTGGATACAGCAATTTTCATAGGACACCTTATTGATTGAGCTTGAGAATTACAGGAAGTTTTGGGCATTCAGCAACAGCATTAAACCCACCAGGGCTTTTCTCCGGTACGGGGATCAGTTTCTGTCCAGGGTGAAATCAGAATGCGATCGTCGATCACAGCAACGTGAACGATTTTCAGGGGAAGGGGTGCTGGACCACGTACCACGGTGCCATCAGGGGCGTACAGAGAACCATGACAGGGACACTGAAACTGTTGGTCGAGCGGATTCCAGGGGAAGGTGCAGCCCAGATGCGTGCAGTTATCCACAATTCCCATAGAATCCAGGGTGCTATCTTCTTTGACAATCAGGTATGTTGGCTCTCCTGCCAGACCTGCCACTAAGGCACGAGTGCCCGGTGCTTCTGCTGTAATTTGTGTAGCTGGAATTGGGTTTCCCAAAATATCTTTAGCCAGAATGGCTCCTCCCACTCCAGTGGATTCAGAGGGGGGAAGAAAAAATTTGCCAGCCGCGTAGAGAGCGGAACCAGCCGTAGCAGCGACCGTGGCCCCAGTCAAGAAATTGAGGAACTGTCGTCGGGATAAAGAGGGACTTTCGAGGGGAAAACTGTTATCCATGATGAACCTCCTTGACGTTAAATAACATACTCAGTTTGCAAAGCATCCAACTTCGCTTCAGACAAATGAATGCTTCTACGCTTGCTCATTAGCTTGGTTAGTACGAATTCCTAGCAGGCGATAAAGACCACAAAAGCCGACTAGAGCCGTCACAAACAAAATGCCCCCTGCAATCAACAGTCCGATGCCCAAAGCAGTACCGTTGTATAGGAAGAATCCCAGATAAAGCAAGACAGAAGCCAGCAGGGCGCGGATCAGGCGATCGAGCAAACCCACATTCGTTTTCATGAAAAATCTCCAGAGGTGAGCAGATTGCAAAAACCTTTTGCAGTAATGCAAACAGCGATTTTGAGGTGAGTGCAATGTTTTTGTAACCTTCTTTAATATAACTGATTGGTCATAAAGTGGTAAAATTTTTTATAAAACCGATCGATGATGAGGCAACCCGTATTATGTGGAGCCAATTGATTGTTAACCGACTTTCTCGCCTGATTCTACCGCTGGGACTGATGCTTTTCATCGGTCTCTATCCCACGCCTGCCTTTGCTCAGACTGATCCAGCAGCACTCTCGAAAGCGGTACAAGAGATAGAGTTTTTAGATGCCATGCGCTCTAGTTTGGCTTCTACGCTAGAAGGCAGAAGCGAAG
>JAIUYC010000896.1 GCA_020216575.1 Coleofasciculus sp. S288
CAAAAGCTTGCCATCCTTACCAAACGCTTTCCAAGACTGCCCGATCGCAATTTGCTCTGGAATCACCCAACCATGTACCCAGCGCATAATCACCCGTAGGTCATTGAGGGCGTTACTGTTAGACTGACCCCCCAACACACTAATCAATCCTGTAACTTTATCAGAGAGTTCGTCAAAACTCATCAAATCTAGAGCATTTTTCAGAACACCACTGACACTGCCATGATATTCCGGTGTTGCGAGAATCAAGGCATCGGCTTCCTTTACTGTTTCGCGCAACTTAATCACATCCGGGTAGCCTGGATAGTCATCATCGCCATTACAAAATGGCAACTGCATTTCGCGCAAGTCGAGAATTTCCGTTGATGCGCCCAAGGCTTGCACGCGCTGAATTGCGACATCTAAAGCCTGATAGCTAGTGGATTGAGGTCGCAAACTACCGCCAATTCCAACAATTTTCACCATGTCACTACTACTCTACTCAAACAGCAAAATACTTGGTTCAACGCTAGTCAGCTGATTTCCTCAATGGCTCTACAGAGAGATTGAGACCTTAGCTAATCGCTAAGTTGAATTCATTACGACTACGACTAATATAGCGAATTTCAGTCAACGTCGTCAAACCGCCGACCATCGTTGAAAAATTAAGGTTTTGAGGATTTTGTCAACAGACAAGGGAATGAGGCATCTCGCCCCCTAGACTTCCATTTCTTTATGAAAAATGTCCCTCCTCGGGATAGAAAGGAGGGACATTTTATTAAGTGACCTTCGGTATTAGAAGTTTTAGAGGGTTTGACCAATACCTAAGACCTACTACCTAGAGAGCGGGATATCTTTACCTGCGTTTATCCTGCTGTTGGCGACGGCGATCGCGCCAGTCTACTATCGTCAGATAAAGGACGCCTCCACTGACAATGAGGAGTAGTCCTGCGGCAGCAAAAAACAAAACATTGATCAAGGACGTTTCCACAATACCCCTAGAAACCGTTACGACCCCAAACAACCATTGCAATTGACCAAGTGAACAGAACCAAGACCGAAACCCAGCCGAGTGAGAGAATATCCATAGCGATATAAAACAAAGATGAAATGACTCCAAGCCTTATGATACTTCAATTTGAGCCATCTTTTGCGTGAGATGAACATTGCGAACGAATCTCCTAACCTGAGGGCTGAGCGGTAAAAGTAGCGATCGCTAGTTTGAGTGGCCTCCTCTTCGGCGTCACCTAATTTCGGCAAGAGGCTCCTACTATAAATTGATACTAATTCCTAAGATTTTTCAGTAGAGTGGAAGAGGTAATAAGATATAAACTATTGTTGACCTTCCCAGACCATGAGTTTATCCCTGAAGCAGCTGACCCTTTATCTGACTTTGCTGGGCATAGGCGGTGGTGCAGGGGTGCTGGGTAGTCGCTATCTCATGGCAGAGCAGGAAGTGGTAAGACAGCCTGAGGTAGTTCCCGCTGTATTGCAGCCCTTCTCTCCTCGTCCGTCAGCTCGTCCACCTGAGGCCAACCTCAATTTTATCGCTGAGGCTGTCGAGCAAGTAGGACCCTCAGTGGTCAGAATCGATGCGGCGCGTCAGGTGTCGAAGGACGTTCCAGAGCCGTTCAGAAATCCCTTCTTCCGGCGTTTCTTTGGGAATGAGATGCCAGTGCCAGAACAACAGATTGAGCGAGGCACTGGATCGGGATTTATTCTGAGCTCTGATGGACACATGATTACCAATGCCCACGTTGTTTCGGGGGCTGATGTGGTAAAAGTTACGCTCAAAGACGGTCGGACGTTTGAAGGCCGGGTAGTAGGCGTAGATCCGGTAACTGATGTTGCCGCGATCGAAATCGAGGCGAAAGGTTTACCTACTGTACGTTTAGGAAAATCAGAGAATTTAATTCCAGGAGAATGGGCGATCGCGATCGGCAATCCCCTCGGCTTGGATAACACTGTAACCGTTGGTATCATCAGTGCTTTGGGGCGCTCGAGTTCTCAGGTGGGCGTGCCAGAAAAACGAGTCAGCTTTATCCAAACGGATGCAGCGATTAACCCCGGTAATTCTGGTGGTCCGTTGTTGAACGCCAGAGGCGAAGTGATTGGGATGAACACCGCCATTCGCGCTGGAGCTCAGGGACTGGGCTTTGCTATCCCCATTGAAACCGCACAACGAATTGCCAATCAGCTATTTAGCAAGGGTCGGGTTGAGCATCCCTACTTGGGAATTAAGATGGTGACACTGACACCAGACGTGAGAAAAGAAATCAATGAGGACGATGAAATTGGCTTCAAAGTGAACCAAGATAGTGGTGTCTTAATCGTTCAAGTTGTTAAAGACTCACCTGCTAATAAGGCTGGACTTCAACCAGGAGATATTATCCAAAAAGTCGGCACTAAATCAGTCAAGAGCGCTGCTGAGGTACAGGCAGAAGTTGAAGCGAGTGAGGTTGGTAGAAAATTAGACATTGAAGTGACTCGCCAAGATAAGTCAGAAAGACTTCAGGTAGTACCGGGGGCTTTCCCAACTGAAGCAGAGGATAATCCTTAAACAAACTAAACGCTGAACCTCCCCTGCATCCCTAAGAGAAATGGTTGAATTGGGGCGAAAAATTTGTTTGTAACTGAGTCGATCCTAAAGTTTCGTTCAAGCGACGGACACCTCGCTCAAAGGGGAAATGTGCGGCTAAGACAGCACCTTTGAGCCCCACTTTAGGGTGCGGAATGTAGGGTTCAAGCATGAGTTTGTCGTCCTTTCTTCTCGAAGTACTGCTGATGCTCTTCGGTCGCTAAATAGTATTCCGTTGCTGGCTTAATCTCTGTCACAATATCTTTGTCAAATCTGCCGGACATTTGGAGCTTCTGTTTTGACCGTTTCGCCACTTCCTCTTGTTGAGGATTGTGGAAAAATATTGCAGACCTATATTGTTCCCCTCTGTCTGGACCTTGACGGTTTAGCGATGTGGGGTCGTGGATGTTCCAAAACACATTGAGAAGTTCATCATAGCTTACTTCTGACGGGTCATACTCAACCTGTGCGACTTCCGCATGACCCGTGATTCTCGACAACACATCAAGATACGACGGGTTGGGAAAATGCCCTCCCATATACCCGACAGAAGTTGATGTGACTCCCTTCACTTTCCGAAACGCTGCCTCCACGCCCCAGAAACAACCGGCTCCAAATGTTGC
>JAIUYC010000897.1 GCA_020216575.1 Coleofasciculus sp. S288
CAGACAGTTTAAAAAAGACCCAAGAAAAAATGCAAGAATACATGAAAAATGAAGTCAGGTTAGGTTGGCTAATTGACCGAAAAACACGCCGAGTTGAAATTTATCGCCTTGGACAAGCAGTAAAAGTACTGGAATCTCCTACCGAGTTATCAGGAGAAGATGTATTACCCGGATTTGTCCTCAATCTTGAAACTGTCTGGTAATTGCCCCTATCGGTCAGGGTATGTTGACGCTCCTCGCCCTATAAGTGCGAGGATTCTCAGCTCTTTCCATCTCTGGTTTTTCCAGCCGACTTACTTGACAGACTTTCACCAGGCAAGCAGAGGTCGAGCTGTCCCTGAGCGTAGATTTCCGTTCGCCCAACGGTATGCATTCCTAATATCTCAAGTGCTTTCATCAAGATGTTGATCGCCGCATTTTCATCCCTATCCAGAACGGTTCTACACGCTGGACAGGAATGGGTTCTAACAGATAGAGACTTCTTCACTATCTGACCGCAATGCGAACAGTTTTGGGAGGTGTAGTGAGGCGGTACAGCCACCACTACTCTCCCGAACAACTTAGCGAAGTATTCAACCCACTCGCGGAACATTGACCAGCTTGCATCAGATATTGATTTCGCTAGTTTATGGTTCTTTACCATATTCCGCACCTGGAGATTTTCGTAGGCGACCAAATCGTTTGACTGGATTACGTTTCTTGCCAACTTGATGACAAAATCTTTCCGTTGCCTGCTTATATCTAGGTGCTTACGTGCGACTTGAATCCTTGCTTTATGAAAGCGCTTTGACTGCTTTTCTTGGGTCTTAGACATCTGCTCTCCCTTCTTCCCTTTCTTGGGATTCTGGTAGCGTCTGGACATGCGCTTAGATAAACGCTTAAGTTGTCCTTGTGACTTCCGGAGGTAGCGAGGATTGTCTACTTTATGACCCTTTGAATCGGTATAAAAGGAGGTTAGACCTACGTCAATCCCAATCTGGGAACCTGTGTAGCTAATAGTTTCAGTTCTTTGGACATCAAGTAAGAACTGAGCATAATAGCCATCTGCTCTCTTCACGATTCGGACACGCTTTATTTGTTTGAGTTGATAGAAGTGCAAATCTCGACTTCCTTTCAACTTCAACGTTCCAGCGTTAAATCCATCAGTTAGAGTTAGGCGTTTCCTATCTTCTGATAGCTTCCAGCCTGTCGATTTATACTCAACCGAAGGGCTGTTCTTTTTGAACTTCGGGTATCCCTTCTTTCCAGAAACCTTGTTCTTACAGTTCTCAAAAAACCTAGAGATGGCAAACCAGGCTCTATCCGCATGAGCTTGTCTTGCTTGAGAGTTGAGCTTTTTAGCCCAAGGAAACTCAGGCTTGGCGGCTAATACGGCACAGTACTTTTGTAGGTCATTCTTGGTTGTCCCTCGGTTATCTTGCCAGAATTTGATACAAGAATTCCGGATGAACTGACCTGTTCTAATGGCTTCGTCTATACGATTAAATTGCTCAGCCTTACCCTTTAACTTGTATTCAAAAACTAACAAGAAACATCACCTCCTTTATTGTTGATATTTTACCAGAAAACCGTTATAAATTCATGAGAGAGTCGTCCTGAAAGGACGAGGCTTTAGACCCATTATTTCGGTAAACCTCGATTGCACCACAGTTGAATCCCTCACTCCCGAACAACTCCCCCTGCTAGTTTCTTGAAAGTTGACCCAATTTTCCTTAAGACTCTCTTAACCTACAAATCAATTTTATTTGAAATGATGGTAATTATCCTTCTATTCAAATCATAGGGGTGAGATCAATGGAAGTAATACAGAAGCCAAGGGCTTTCACGCCTAAAAGATTGGCTCTCGTCGCTGGTATTGTTGCGCTCCTTGGTTCGTGCGCTCAAGCCCCATCGTCACAACAGCCGACTCAAGACAATGCTTCTGCAACAACTGTAGTTAAGGTCGATGGGTCGAGTACAGTCTTCCCCATCACCGAGTCAGTTGCTGGGGAGTTTCAAAAGACGCGGGGGGATATCAAGGTAGAACTTGCCGTTTCTGGAACTGGGGGCGGGTTTAGAAGGTTTTGCGCTGGAGAAACGGACATCAGCGATGCCTCACGCCCCATCCTCACTGAGGAGATGGAAGCTTGTAGAACAGCTGGTGTGCGTTACATTGAACTGCCCATTGGCTTTGATGCCCTGACGGTTGTCGTTCACCCTCAAAATGACTGGGCTAACGATATCACCCTAGAAGAATTGAAAAAAATATGGGAACCTGGAGCTGAGGGAAAAATCACTAGCTGGAAGCAAATTCGCGATTCTTGGCCTGACCGTCCTCTAAAGCTCTTTGGCCCAGGTAGGGATTCGGGTACGTTCGATTATTTCACGGAGGCAGTGGTGGGGCAACCCAAAGCCAGTCGGAACGACTACACAGCGAGCGAAGATGATACGGTTCTGGTCGAGGGAGTTAGCAAAGACCCGAATGCTATGGGTTATTTTGGCTATGCTTACTACGAATCCAGTCAAAATCGGTTGAAGAAAGTGGGGATTGATAGCGGTTCCGGTCCTGTGTTGCCTTCTCGTGAGTCCGTCAAAAATGCGGAGTATCACCCCCTAGCACGTCCGCTTTTCATTTATGTCAACTCCCAGTCGCTTAGCTCTAAACCCGAAGTTAAAGCGTTTGTGGAGTATTACCTCAATAATGCTGAACGCTGGGTCAACGATACCGGCTACGTGCCTCTACCTGATAAAGGTTACGAACTCGCTTTGACTCACTTGCAGCAAGGAAAAGAAGGTACGGTATTTGAAGGGCAGTCTCAGTTAAATCTCAAGATTGAAGATTTGTTGCAGAAAGAGGCGAAGTTCTAAGAAGCACTGATGCTTTTCCATAAGAGTTAACAGAGCGATCGCAAACCTCAGCGATCGCTCTTTTCTTTGTTTTGACATATCAATTTTTTTTGATATATTGAGTTGGTGAGCGCTCTTTGCCTCAGATTTTTATTAGCGATCGCACATCGGCGACTATAACCAAGTTTATGCCTTAAGGAAACAAGCAACGTTCTAACTCTTCACGTATCTGCCTTCGACTTTAGAAAATCTGATGAGTACAAACAATTCTCAAACTAGTGCATCACCTCCTCGTGCGGGTAGCAATCTAAGTTTTTTTGAAAAATACCTTACCGTTTGGGTATTTTTATGCA
>JAIUYC010000898.1 GCA_020216575.1 Coleofasciculus sp. S288
GTAGTTTCCAAGAGAATCAGGAGTTAGATCGCGATCTAGGAAAAGCTTGATTGGCTTAGTATTGGAAGTTCCAATCACTCTAACGTTTTGAAGTTGGCTATTGAAGAGAATGAGTCCGTCTGAGGGGAAGTTCTCTGCTGTGAAGTTGTCAGGAAAGGCACTTAAATCCTCAGGATATTGCTCCGCTGGAATATAGAAGGCAACAATGCCATCAATGTCAATTGTGGTGAGGCTATCCAAAAGACCTATCGCAGTTGAGACGAGATACTCTTCTCCAAAGTCAGCCCAGCCCACCCCGATATCAATATCAGGTAAGTCGGGAAATGCGGTATCCCAGACATCGGCGGCGGCTTGTACCACATCTAACAAGTTACCGCTACCAATTACGTTGTCAGGATTGGGTAGACCAGTGGTTCCGCTAACTTGTAGATCGTCACGAATATCGAAAATACCATTGGGTAGATCTAGGTTTTCGATGCCCTCTATTCGTTGTCTATTTCCTGCTAAGGCTGTGGAACTTGACGGTTCAGGTGCAGTGGTTACTCTTATTCTTGCCTGAGCTTCGGGGGCAATCGTACTCAGGCTCGTCAAAATAACCGTAGCTATCAGTCCCAAGCGGGCTGGACAGCAACGAAGGAACCAACTTGCTAATTCTGTTCTGGTTAGGGACATCTGCAATTATTTTTCCTTATCTAGGGACATAATTTGTTGTCTGTTGAGCTGAGTGAGGAGTGAGATCCACCCAACTAATTTATGATTGCGAACAGCTTTATCTCTTAAGCCAATTAAACTAGGCTCAGAGTACGTGAACATCCAGTCGATTAAATCGACGTAAGCTGTTAGGTTGTTAGTCTTATAAATTAGCTGTTTGACATTCGCATTTTCAGTGATTTATCTAATAAAAGTTAGACCGCCGTAATGCACCTACCTGATTAATCTGTGTAACATTTTATTACGGATTTAAATTTTAACTATTAGGTTATCATAAATTCTTGGAGAATTCCTGTAAAGATTACGTGAGTTTTCCAGTGTTACGAGACAAAAGTCTGCGTCAACAAGCTAGGCTAACTTAACGTGCTAAAACGCAGATTATCTAGGAAGAAAAAACGGTTATCTGATTACGAAAAAGTGCTTTTGTTCGCATAGTATGTTAATGCTCAAAGGAAATCAAGTATTTTAAGTGCCTTTATACAATCTTTAAGGTTTTTCCTACTTTTCCTACTTTTTTTATTCAGAAGCTTGAGCGTTCCATTGGTAACAAGTTAAGCCTGTATTGCAGTTGTCAAGAGGATTTGAGAATTTGCTTAACAAAGGGAAACAAATGGAGTTTTTTCGTGCCAGCCTCTAGGTGTATCAAAGTGCCTATTAGCTCTTTTTTAGTCAATGCGTCACTCCTGTAATTGTTGCCTGCACTTTGTGACAAGAGAGGGAGGTTAACCAGAAGCTTTTGGGTGTCACGGCGGGAACTAAAGCTACCAGGGTGATTTTTCCATCCGAGTTCCTCACCCATCCTTGGGCTTCCACGATTTCGGTAGGCCGAGAATTGGAATCCGAATTCGTAGCTTGTTTTTCACTATCTACCGTTGCAGGATCTACTATTACAGGAGTGCCAAAATCCTCAAGCAAGCTTTCCTGGTCTAAAGGTTCAATGGGATTGGGAGGGAAGCCGCCGCGTCCTGTCACCGTAAATCTGCTCATTCGGACTCTTCCACCAGGTGCACAACTGCGATCGATTAGCTCTGTCGCATTAGCTAAATCCGTCGGCAATGCCGTTAAGCCCCGACTGGGATCGACATCGGGTTGGGTGAGGAGGAATTCACCTGCGATACCAAATGTAGAACTGACGGTAATGTCGTTATCTGGAGTTCGGTTAGGTCGAAACTGGATATCAAAAAGACCCTGAGTTGTGATGCTAACTCGTCCTCCATTTCCCCGCTCCGCATTAGCGATGATATCGCTGCCCTGGGGTCCTTGAGGGGGTAAGGCAACGATCAAAGTAGAGTCAATAGCTACGTTACCGCCGTTGGCGTCTTCAAACGCGGTAGCGGAGACCAGGCTTTCATTGGACAGTAGGAGCAGGTCTAAGTCTTGGAGAGTAATATTTGCTCCGCTATCGGCACTACTAATCCCGGTTTCAGCAAAGAGCGTGCCTTGGTTGAGCGTGAGAGTATTGGCAGTGATGGTCAGGTTTCCAGCTTGTCCTTGAGGGCTACTGACTGTCACTTGCGCTCCCTCTTGAACAGTTAGCTGTTCGGCCGTGACCGTCAAATCGCCAGCACTGCCGCCCTGTTCGGCGGCGGCGGAAATCTGGCTGCGATCGCTTAAGGTCACAACGTCAGTTGCTCTATCATTGCTTGCGTTAATAGTAATACTGCCGCCCTGTCCAGCTTGGGTAGAGGCAGAAATCTCGCTTTCCCTCGCTAGCTGTAGGGTGTCTGTGACCTGCAAGCGAATATTGGCACCGCTTCCAGCTTCGGTTACTGCCGTCAGTCGCGCTCTATTGCTAAGTGAAATAGTGTCAGCATTAACGTTCAAGTCGCCTGCCCGACTGGTTCCAGTGCTGCTTACCGACGCTTCTGCCCCATCTTGAATCGTTACCTGGTCGGCTGTAATGCTGACGTCTCCAGCGCTGCCACTCCCCAATGTTCTGGCACTCAAAATGCTGGGAGAACTCAGTCCGCCTGCGCTACCTTGGCCAACAATTTCCACTTCCGATGCTACCACTTCCAACGAGCCTGCCGAACCACTTCCGAGAGTGCTCACTGCAACCTTTGCCCCATTTAGAATCGTCAAGCGCCCGGTTGAGAGCGTCAAATCGCCCGAATTCCCTGTTGCCACTTCTCCAGTGATTGGGCTTGGCAAACTACCAGCATTCAACTCACTAAAAAAATTCCCAGCGCCACCACTAACCTCGACCGACTCAGAGGCGTTTATTTCTAGTGAGCCACCCTTTCCACTGCTAAAGGTGGTTGCCAATAGTTGACCGCCATCTTGAACCACTAGTCTGCTGGTATTGACCGACACGTTGCCAGCATCTCCAGAGCCATCCGTTGTAGAGACCAGTCGGCCATTGAGCTTTCCATTTTCTGAAATACCAGAGATGCTAACAGAATCAGTTGCATTCACAATCAAACGGCCGCCATCACCTTCTCCCAGCGTTGCGGTAGACGCTTCTGC